>NZ_JACHKG010000008.1:0-226440 GCF_014203995.1 Paenibacillus sp. JGP012
CCATGATACTTTAATTATAAGCGAAAAAGGTACAGTCTCCACAATTTTCTTGAGAGCTGTACCTTTAACATGGAATGGACTTTTTCAGTGGCCTCGAGACAGGAGGTGTCTTTTTACGTTGTAGTGCTAAAAATTCAACGGACTCAAACGGTGTATTACCTCGTTGACACGCAACTGAATATATCACGTTCGAAACGTGATGCTATGATTTTTGCTGAGTACAGCTTGGCGAGTTCATTTGCGAATAAGGTTGAAGCGAGGTATAAGAGTTTCTTTTACAATACACAAGCATCTGGACATACTGAAGCCGTTCATCATTACAATATGCTTTAGGGATTAAAGCGAGGTTTAAACTATGGAGAGAGTTATGAAATTAAAGCAGAACTTGCAAAAGGCTGAATTAGAGACCAAGAGACGGTTAGAAATTGACCTGAGTACTGTAAATATGGAAGAGGCTAAGGCCAATGAACAAGGATTTATGATTGTCCGAAAAAAACAGAAGCCTTCAAACCAGACTAGGTTTTCTCAAACCATTGATATGAACATATCTTATTTGTGTCAGGCACAGTATCTAACCAGCGCGGAGTTTAGTTTCATCTTCACACTTGCTCCTATGCTGAAGATAGGTGCAAATGCAATTGTAGACCCTCAAACGGGGCAATATTGCTCGGTATCCGAAATCGCCACATTCTTGAAACGTAGTCGGCAAAAGACAAGTGAAATGATCTCAGCACTAATTGAAAAAGGGATTATGTACGAGTTTGCGAATACGCATGAACTGAAAATCCACGGTCGCCATGTTACCCGGCGGCCGTTTTTCTTGAACCCTGAAATCCTTTGTTGTGGAGACAAAAATAAGTTAGAGAGCGGGATCACCCAGCTTATGATTCACTTCAATATTTTGGAGAGGGCCGGGATCAAGCTGCCAATTAAAGCGGTTGTTGAACCTTATAGTAAGTATGGGAAATTGGTTAGGCGAAAGACGTACTTGGAATTACAAAAGAAGTGGAATAAAAAATAAAGCGGTTTGAGAATTCCTAGGTGTTGTGTGAGCAGGGGGTGTCACCAAAAAGGGACACCTGTGTCACGAAAAGGTGACACCCAAAAACGGCTAAAAAACGTTATGGATCAAGGGTTTATGACGTTTTTCTCGGTGGTCGTTCTTCTTAATCTATATAAATTACGAAGACGTTGGTGTGCTTAATCGTTTGTCTGCTTCGAATACTGAGTAGAAACAGAGGGGATCAACATGGAGATGACCAAAAATGTACGCATCTATTTCAGATTTGGTGAACCGGATATGGATGAAGAGGATATTCACGAAGTTGATTTACAGATTTCTTGGACTGATTCGAAAGCGACTGGACAATCTGCATTGCCATTAGATACTGCTATACAGAACTGGGTTCAGCAGAATGTGAGCTATCATTGGGAAGAGGTACAGGAGGAAGAGTAAATAACATGCTCTTAGGGTATGCGCGTGCCCAAGCTGATCAGTTAGGAAGCGCCGGAAGTGAATGTTGTTACTACTGTTGAATGGGGGCTGAAGGAATTGGGGAGAGAGATCAGAGACGGAACACAGAATAGGGGCATCAGCTTAACATGAAGCTATCCATTCCGATCCAGTCAGCCCCTTTGCTCAGCGTAAGTCTGAATCTAACGTTCATTTGAATTGCCTGTGGATGTGCAAGAGAGGGTTTAGATATAGGGAATGTAAGAACGATAAATATTTGAATTCCGAAAGCCTCTGCCATGATAAATCAGGTAGGGGGTTTGGCTTTCTATAGTATGAGGAAGTAAAAATGAATGAAGGGGGAGCGTCAAAAATGCATTTTGTAGATACTGAACATCAAACAAACTTTGAAAAACTTGTACAAAAATTTAATTTGGCAAAGAGTAGTCCTGATTATCAGGCTGTGTGCTATATTGCTGCTCACCCTGAGATATTTAAGTGCTTCAAGCTGGAAATACAGCAGGAAAGTCCTTTTGATTGGTATTACAAATATCTGGATGATCCTAATACATTTCAGAAACAGTGTGATCAAGGGAAGACCACAGGCAGTATTTATTCCTTAAATAAGCCCATGGTAGCGTTGATTGAACTAGCGCTAAGTCTGTGGACTTGGCGTGGGTTTGATCTTTCCTATGGCATTGATGTGTGGGATGAGGAAATGTATGAAGTAGCGGTACAGGCCATTCAGTTACGACGAAAAAGTTCGAAGGTACAGTATTTGGATCAGCAAGAGCAACTGAGATTCATATGACATCAAAGAAAATACAGTCATGACAAGGCAGTGACGTAGCTTTATGTGAAGTAATAGGCTGCATCCTCATCTCTCAGCCCAATGTACAGATGATGAACTTAGAATGTCGTTATTTGAATAATGGAGAAGGAGCGAATTACATGAAGGAGCAGATAGAAAAGGAACTTAATGCACTACTTCCTCGAATCCAGCAAGTCGTAAGCATGATTAAAGAGTCTGAGGAGAACTGGACAGCAGACTATGACCAGAACGACCCGGATGATCAGTATGTTCGTCATATGTTCTATCAGACTGCTGATTTACTTGATGATGCCGGAAGGTTGCTCAAAAAAGTATTTAAAGATCCTATAATCGTAGGACGACTTTCGAAAGGAGATAATGGGCGTTATTCATTAGGGGGAATTGAGTTTACGTCTGGAGCAGGGATCGAGTTTTTGAACGATCAGTGTGAGTTTCCTCGTTGGGTAGCCAGTCGCTTTGAACATAATGGTGATGATTATTACATTGTCAATTACCCGGAACTGACGCTGGACGGTCTATACGCTCGTGTAAAGTAAGGTGATTAAAAGCTAGGTAGTAGCTGTGTCTTACATCTCAGTAATGTAAGTTTTTCTCGAGGATGATTATGGATGAATTTGAATTTATTGATTTAAAATAGTGCATTTCCTGAAGGGATATTTTATAATTGGCCTTAATGAAGGAGAGCTGTTATGAATATTCATAGTGATTTAAAAAGGTATGTTGAAACAAAGGAGTTATCAAGAATAGTAAAGAAAATACATGATAATTATCAGCCTTTTCTTTTGGATAGCCAAGTTTGGGATTTATTGAAACGATCTTTTCCCGAGGATATCTATAGAGAATTGCTTCTACAGTATGAAGAACATATGGTAGGGCACAAATTAGTAAACGACATTGTTATGAACCTATATTTTGGTGAGAAAAAAGTGAAGTATCACTTGTTGTTAAAATACTTGAACAGAAAAGAAGAAGTTTCTATGTTTGAGTTGAATATTGGCACTAGTCGCTTAGACTTTGCTCGCATAAATGGACATTCCTATGCATACGAAATCAAAACAGAACTTGATTCTTTGGACAAGTTAGAAAAACAAATAGCTGATTATAGTAAGGCTTTTGAATATGTACAAGTTGTTTGTCATCCAGACCATTATAATAAGGTTAAAGAAAAGGTTCCTGATTACTGCGGGATCGTGACTTATAATAGCAATAAAGAGAATCTCCCTTTCAGTTTCAAGCAAAAGAGATCGGTTAATTATGAAATTGATCCGGTTATTCAGATTTCTTCTCTAACAACAAAAGAACTTGAGAAAATTCTAAAAGATCAAAGAGTTGAAAGTATTCCTCAAAATCGTAAATGTCGAGAAGATCTAATAATGTCTTTGTTATCTAATAAACAAATAAACCACCATTTCAAGGAAAGAGTTAAGGAACGATTCCAAAAAAGGTGGGTTTTTATTTGTGATAACATAACTAAAATAGAACCTATTGATATTCAAGCATTTTTCAATTCAAATGTCGACCCATTTTGGATATACTATAAGAATTCTTCCATAGTATGAAGATAATGACTGGATATGATTATTTTCCACTTTGGAGCTGAATTACCTTTTTCACGTGCTTTGGTTATATTGAAGACAGTTTTACAACCAGGACAAAAGTCTTTATGTTGCAGTAAACTCTTAGTTTGATAGTCAATCCACTGGTTTGAAGAAACGAGTGATGGAGCGACCATGGTCGTAAATGTATCGGGTTGTTCAAAAACACCTTTATGACCATAGTAAGAGTTCGTCCACCAATGAAAGAATATGCATCCCGGACTGCTCTTGCCGCCATCTGTTAATTCATCTTTTTTTATACCGCAGTAATCACCAAATGCGTCAAACCCAAATTTTTTATAATCAATTAACAGACTATTGTCAAGTTTGTTAACAATACTGTTGTTAGTAAGTTTGGTGTTAGCTATGTCTGGGGATATAACTGAACGCACGATAACTGCTTTGCACATATGCTTCTTAGCGTAACTTACTATTTGAGAATGAAAATTTACAAGCATTGGGTCATCATGATTGGTGTTATCTAAGTCGACAATAATTATATCTCCAGGTTTTAGGTGAGTTGCTGCTTCATTTAAAGCTTCCTGAGCATGTGACAGAAAAATTCTAAGAGCAATTTGTTGAAAAGAACTTCTAAGATGAGTGAATTCTTTGGAGAGGTAGCCTTTCTGATAAAGGGGAACATTAGGGTTATAGCTTATAACAGGGATGATATTTTGCCCTTTAAACTTGTCGAAATATGATAGTCTTAATGAAGGATTTGCCAGAATCGGACTTAGAAAATTCACAACACCAGCAACAGTTCGTTTTTTAAATTTAACGTACATTGGAAAATCAATAAGCAGTTGTTTATCATTCTCATTTAAGTATTTTATGATATCTTCAAAGCATGTGGTTTTCATGTTGCTTTTTCTTTTTTCCTGAATAATTTCGACGAGTGGTAAAATTTTGTTAGAATAATTAACGGTTTCTAGGTTTTTTTTCTCGCTTGCACGATATCTGAATATTGGCATATACTTCATTTGAAATACTCCTCTCATATGTAATCAAACTGTACTTTTAGTTCTTAAGACCTCCTTAGAAACCTAGTGTATCACATCCGAATATTTTCCACCTATACTAAATTTGTTGAATTAAGCGCCTAATTTATAATTTCGTGTAGATTTTTGTTGCTAATCGAACTAATGTTCTTGTCATGTATTACTTCATGATGTATAATAGAAGCAGATTCAGATGAATCAATATTACTCCTGCAAAGGAGTATTTTACTTCTGTACACTCATATCAAGTTACTTTTAGAAGTTTGATTTTGTATGAATAAAGCATACAGGATAGACTTTTTTTATTTTTAGAATGACATAATAATTTTTTTTCGAAGCCTCTGCCTGAATATCGTATTCAAGGCAGGGGCTTTTCTCATTTAAAAAGTGAGGGCTTTAGGAGCCGCGGGGAAGATATCGTCGTAGTCTCATAGTCCAAACTATTTGAAATTGAGGAGGAACGTATATGTCTATTGTCCATGTATCACACGGTAAGAAAGTAGTTTCCGAGAGCAAAATTTTGAAGGTGTCTGCAAAATCAAAAGTTAGTTTTTTGGCAGGGGCCATTGCTTCCACTGTGAATACTAAAGACCGCACGGTTGAAATGCATGTAATAGGAGCAGGGGCTGTTAATCAAGCTGTGAAAGCTATAGCCGTAGCGCGAGGTTTAGTTGCGCCGAACGGGCAGAGCTTGATTTGTGCACCAAGCTTTTTCGATATTGTGATTGATGGACAGGAACGTACGGCAATGAAGTTGATCGTGGAATCTATCGGTTAGGGTATTGCCATGTCAGAGGTCATTGAGCCGAAGATTGAGGAATTGTTGCAAGCGTATATTCAGGTGGATGAGCAAGAGCAGGAAACACGGTTTATCAAAGGTCAGCTTCTGGATGCTATGCTGACCGCAGGGGCGAAGCAAAAGTTCCTATCGTCACAAATTGGTGTGAGTCCAGCGCAGATCATGGAGCTGGTTCATGTGTATCGCACGTTTCCTACGACAACGTCACGCATCCCTTCACTAAGCTGGTATCACCACCGTGTAGCCAGTCATTCAAGCTCACCGTCTGAGACGTTAATTAAAGCTAGTGATGAGGCCATGAGTACACGAGAACTGAGGAAGCTCGTTTTGGAGCAGGAAGGAGCCAAACAACTTGTCCAACAGGAAGATCAGGAGGAACGGAAAAAGGCAGAGCGAGTTTTGTCATCGGTACAAAAAGTTTTGGATTCCGGATGAGTTAAAACGAATTTTGAAGGAGGCTGAGATGTGATTTTGAAAAATGTGTTGGACATGTTAGACCCGGAACATGCTAGACGTGTGAGCTTGCTTTCGATGGATCTCGCACGCGCTTTGAATCTCAGTGAGCAAGATGTTGAACGGATCGGTTACGGTGCACATTATCATGATATTGGAAAGATTTCGATACCAGCATCCATTTTGGATTCAGAAAGTCAGCTCACTGATGTCGAATTTGAAATCATGAAGCGGCATGTCGAATATGGCCTTTCTATTCTTTCAGTTCAAACGAGTGAAAAAATGGATGCTGCGAAGGTTATTGTAGGAACTCATCATGAACGCTGGGATGGAACTGGTTATCCGAACCGTTTGAAAGGAGAGGAAATTCCACTCTATGGCCGGATCGTGAGCATATGCGATACCTACGATGCGCTCACTTCGAAAAGGTCATACAAGTCAGCTTGGCCTATAGGTGATGCTTTGGAAAATATCAACAATCAGAAGGGGAAGGCGTTTGATCCTTACCTGACCGAAGTGTTCTTGCAAATGATACAAGAAGGTGCTTTGGTATGAATGGCGTTTCACATCTTATAGGAGGGTTGAGTGCTGCCGTCATATTTGGTGTCCATTCTCCATCTCAGCTTGCTATGGTTGCCTTTTCTGCCTTACTGCCAGATATAGATCGCCCTAATAGTCTATTAGGAAGGTTTGTTCCTGTGCTGCCAAGTCTCTTAGAAAAAATACCTGGAAAGAGGACCGTGACTCATTCGCTTATTATGGGGTTCGGGTTATGGCTATTACTTAAAGGAACTTTCCCCGAACTGGCGATAGCGTTCTGTATTGGTTACGTTTCACATTTAATCCTTGATCTATTTACAGGATACATCGCTTTCCTCTGGCCGATCCCATGGAGAGTAGGTGTACCCTTATTTGGTATTCCACCTGTGCTTGTTGAAACGGCTGCCATTGCTCTTTGGGGCGTATGGATGGTGCTAGACGGTTATACGTATTTTCTGAATCTTTTTTGAATGTATATTGCCTCTGCCGGAATAGGTAGGGGCTTTTTTCATTTTTATGAGGAACAAAAGAAAGGAGGGGTGTAGAAATGTTTGCTGGATGGATCAGTGAAAAACATCGAATAGCATGGTCAGTTAGTGTTTTTCGGAAAGACAAAAGAACTGGATTTTTGAAATGAGGAGGACCAACATTGCTCAAAACATGGAAGGCTATTGTGATGATTATGGTTTGCGTGTTGGGGCTGCTCAGTGTTACGCAGACTGGGGATGTTGCTCATGCCCAGACCATTAAGGAAAAGATTAAGGCAAGTCAGGGAAGTGGCGGTACTGCTACAACGGAGCTGGAAAAGAAGGTTGATGATTCAACAACAGCCGGGGTCGATATGGCTCGACGTATTTTTGTAACCATCACAATTGTTTTTGGATTATGGCTGGCTATTTGTTACTTGAGAGCGGGTTTTTCGCCAGAAACCTTACGGGAGACCAAGGGGAGGATTATGTTTTTCGTTCTGTTTTTGATTTTGTCATTCTGGACGGAATCCATTCTCGGCATGATCTTTAAATTCCTTGGGATTGATCTCAGTAAATTGTAATGAGGTGAGAACGTGTGGGGGCAATATCATCCGATACCGTATAAAAGCAGAATCAAAGAAAAGTTTATTACGCTGTTTGGCATAGGGCTAAGTTTTAGCCAAGCAGTTTGGTGGAGCGTAGGAGGGTACTTATCGGTGCAGATGTCCAAAGTTATTCCCCGCATTGGAACCGATTGGTTGTATTCCAGGATACACTACGCTATCCCCTTCTTGATCTGCATGTACCTTTGCTATGCAAAACATACCGGGACGAATCTCCCGGTATGGAAATATTATTTTTTCACGATACGTTTGCATCTGAGACAAAGAACATTTTTATACAAGAAAGGTGGCTCGTAAAATGGTAGGTCTTTTTGTCGTGGTGCTGGCGCTAGTGGCAATTTACTGGTTTTGGATTCGAAGCAAAAAGACAGTTAATCGTCCGCTGACTGTACAAGAGATGATTGGAGCAGCATCCAACGTGGAATGGGAAGGGCTTGCCCAAAATCAGAACCAGTACCGTTTAGTGGTTGAAGTGGAGCCGATTAATTTGGATCATGCATCTGTAGAAGAGAATAAAACGGTGTGGATCAATTTTCTTAGCCTAATCAATACGATTTCACTACCGTATAAATTAATTACTCAATCTCAGCTATTTGAAATGAAAGACTACATGGATGACTATCAGCAATCTATTGAGGAACTACCTGAAGAGTATTCGTTATTGAAAAAATCGGGTGAGATGGTTAGCGATTATTTAATGGATAGTATGAATCAGCAATCCATTAGAAATCACCATGGGTACATTATTTTCGAGTACAGTCCAATGACATCAGGTGCAAGTATCCAGGTTGGCTCAAGTAAACTAAATGGATTATTGGACAAGGCTGCGCCACGAAAAGAGCATTTATCAGTGGAAGAACGATCGGATTTAGCTATGCAGATGCTTGAAGAAGCGGAAGAGCTGTTGTACGGATTCTGTGAGCAAGTTGGCATGAGGTATCAGCGTTTGGATAAGGCCGGTGTGTGGAATTACAACTATCAAACCTTACAACGTGAGCTGGCTCCACAAGCACGTATGATTGATGCGCTACACATGGATAGCTTTAATCGTATAAAGCATTCGCTGACTTTGAATGAAATCCAATCAGAGAGCAACTTAGTATAGGGTAGAAGGTGAACTTGTGAAGTTTAAAATGATATGGAAGAAAAGACTCGGGAAGGGAGGAGCTGACCATGAGCAACCTCTACTTGATTCGGGGAAAGCAAGTGGGACTGACTTCGCATCACCTTCTTTTGTTCGTGAAACCGTTCCGGGGGATATCACTGCAAATCAGGTTAAGATCGACGATTATGCTGTAGAGATCGGAACAACGATTACGCCAGCAAGATACTTCCGTAGTTTTTATGCTGAAATTTCTTCGGGGAATACTTGGTCAGGCATGTTGGATTCCTTGATCCGTGGGGATTATGGGCAAGGAGATGTAGACTTAGCCATTCACGTTCATCCCACCTCAAATGATGAGGAACTCAATGAAATCGGGAGACGGATTGCAGGGTTGCTTTCGGATTTAGAGGATGAAAAAGATGTACGCAAAATTGATGCGATGCGTGATGAAATTAAGGACTTAAAGGAACAACAAAAGCGTATCCGTTTGAATGTGGAGCGTAGCTTCCGTGTATGTGTGCAAGTCACTGTGAGCGCTCCTGAATGGAAAGAGCTGATGAAATTGTGTCGTTCGCTTGTACAGCGTTTTGCAGGGAAGTCCATTTATCTTCGTGCTGCTGACGGACAACAGCTCTCAGCGTTGAAGTCTCTTATACCTACAGCATCCGAGGATACGATCTCCAAAGAACATGTTTTGTCTCTTGAAAGTTCAAATTTGGCTGATCTCTTCCCTTTTGGCGGCGGCAGTTTAAATCATCGATCAGGCATTATTTTGGGGAAGAATAAAAGAGGTCGCCCTCTATGGTTAGACAACTGGCATCCCGAACTCGCAAACTATAACATGTGCGTTATTGGTCGTTCAGGTGCAGGGAAAACGTTTGTTACGATGCTAATTATTCATCGTTCTGCTCATATCGGCAGACAAATTGGCATTATTGATTGGAAGGGTGAACATGGAGACTTTCTTCGCGCAATGGGATGTCCCTATATTGAATTTCATGAACACTCTAAACATCGGATCAATCCCTATGATGTCGATATTACCGAGCTGGCAGATGGAACACGGTACGTGGATATTGAAGAAGCAGCAAATGCGGTCCAGGCATTAGCATTTAAAATGATTTCTGTCTATGATCGTGCTGCCCTTACTGGAGAGGTAAAGGTCTATATTGGACGTGCAATTCGGCAGCAGTATTCAGAATGTGATATTACGTCCTCTCCTGAAAGTCTATACACCAATCCCGCGGCGCAAGAAGGCGTGTTTAAGACAGGTAAAGTTAAAAAGACCATGCCTGAATTGGTTGGTCTATATCAGAAAATGAGTAAACATAAAAGCGAAGCCATTCGTAAGGCAAGTGAATTGCTCCAGCCTTTTACTCGTGAAGGTGAAATGAGTTCATATGCTATTTTTGATGGACAATCCTCGATTGAACTGAAGAATGCACCTATCTTTGGTTTTGGCATTAACCGACTTGATCCTGAGATCATGCGTCCCATTGGCTTATTCGTAGCAGAACGCTGGATGATGGAATGTTGGGCCAAAAAGCTTCCAGACATTCAGAAGTTGTTGGTCATCGAAGAATGTCAGAACATTTTTCTGGATGAGGACTTTGGTGCGGTATGGGCAGAAAGTGTCTTTCGTGAGGGGCGTGCTACCAATACGGGAATAGTCCCCGTCACACAAGGGCTGGAAGTGTTTACGCGTTCTCAGGCAGGAATGGCAGCAATTAAAAATAGCCCGATCAAAATTATCGGCATTCAGGAGGCACTCGATATTGAGGCGGTACGGGATAAGCTTGCCTTAACGGAAGGGGAAGCTGATTTTCTGGTTTACCAAGCCCGTAAAGGAGATATGTTGGTAAAAGTGGATAATCAGTCAGCGATTGTGCATGTTGACGCTTCTCCGTTTGAAGAAATGTTATTTACCACTGATCCGAATGACCCATTGTACGCGGAGCGGAAACGATATATTAAAGAGCTAGTCAATAATGAGGTGAGCTAATATGCGCCGAATTGCTGTCTTATTTTTTTTGGTTCTTTTTTTTGTACAAGCTTTAGCTGCTCCTGTGTATGCTGAAAAAGAAAAACAGGATGAGAAGTCAGTAGATACAGGTATCATTGGTAAGCAAGTGAATACGTATTATGAAGACGAAGATAATAAACCGGGTTTGCTTGAAAGAACCGTTTCAGATGGTATCATCAGTTTTGCAAACTTTTTAATTAAATCCTTTGATATGCAAGACGTAACGTTGCTTGTGTTCGGAAAAAATCCTGCCCCGACGGACGATGGGTTTCTGCAAGGAGGAAACACAAACCCGGATACGCGGTCAGGGTTATACTTGGGTGTATTTACAGAAGGCATGATGAATGCCATCGATGCTCTCTATGCTACGTTCGAGCATTTTATGCCTTATCCTGTTATGCTGGCTCTTATACTTATCGCGTTTTTGTTACTATGGCATGGGGCTTTTAGTAGTGAGGGAAGATCCAAAGGAAAGGATTATGCTACAGCATTTGTAGTTGGTTTATTATCCTTCCGATTTGGTTTCTATATTTGGAAATTCGTTGCGGATATTGTTCAATTCGTTACGGATTTGATATGGGCGACTATGGTGGATGCAGGATTAAATCCAGGGTTGTTTTTGAATACGGTGTGGGGCACAGGCTCAGCCGGATATGAAAATATGGTCAGTTACCGTGGATTTGTAGTTGCTATACTCGTACTCTTGGCAGCACTCATGACTGCAAAATTAAACTATGACTACACCATGCGATTGATTAACTTGATGGTGTTGATATCAACCTTTGTGATTTGTTGCGTACTAACCATTTTCCCGAAATACCGTAACGCCTTACAAACGTGGTGGGATCAATTTGTCAATAATATGATTCTACCTTGTGCCCACGCTCTTGCGTTAGGGCTCTTTTTTTTGCTGCTCTACTTTAGTAATGATGGTGTTTCCAATTGGGTCATTGTTGCCTATTTATTCGGCTTTTCTTCCATCCAGACTTTAGTCCAGCGTGTAATGGGCATGGAACAGCCAGATTCCAGAATGGGGAGAGCGCTTGGTCTAGGTACGATATTTGCGATGAGTAGGATGCTCTCTGGCAAAGGTACTGGCTACGGGAAAGGAAGCAAAATGAAAGATCGTCAGGAGGGAGGGACAGGAAACGGAGCTGGCTTAACGGATGCAGTAGGAGGCGACAATGCATCCTTGGGATCGGTAGGTTCGGCAGCGAGTACATCTTCTTCTAACGTCATAGCGCCTGTCCCGAACTGGAAAAATAAAGCGTCTAAAGCTGGGAAACGTGTAGCTGGCTTTGCTTTGAATCAAGGCACAAAGGGAGTTGGAGTGGCTCTAGGAACATCGGTAGGGTTGATGGCGGGCAGACCCGTTGAAGGTGCACTCGCAGGTGGATTTATCGGTGGGGTGGCTGGTAAAGGGATGGCTTATGCAGGAGTTGGAGCCAAGCGAGTAGGCAGGGGTGCAGTTCATCTCGGAAGAGAAGCCTATGCTGGGATTCAAGAGCGCTTACACCCTGAACGAACGGGAGATCAGGAGGTATTGGAAGAAACAAATCGGATGTCGCCGTCCTCCGGGGAAGGGGGTTCAAGTTCTAGCGCAGGCGTAGGAATTTATCAGGAACAACCCACGATGAAAAGAACGATTCCAAAACAGACGGAGCAACCTTTTAAATCTACATTTTCAGGAGACAGCCAGACAGCTTCAGTTGGGAAATCGCCTGTTACTGCAAGTAATGTGATGTACACCAGACCTTCTATGGAAAAATCACAAGATTCTCGCACAGAAGAAAGTATGCAGGCTAGATCGAAAATATATTCAATGAATACAGATGTTGTTAATCGCGGGATTCAGGTTAACGGAGGTAATACTCAAGGGGATGTTACTTCAATAAATAAAGAATCCCAGAGCAAATCCTCTTCTACCAAAAGTTCTGCTAGTCATGTGAATCAAGGGATCAAGATTAGCGGAGGAACTATTAAAGGAGATATTAAATCTTCAGATGGTAACGTTACGATCACAGGAGAAACAACGCATGGTCATAGAGTTGATCAAAAGGGAGAACAATCTTCAGCCAGTAACAACAACTCAGTTCCTTCATCCGCATCAAACCCTAAACAGCAGTCTGACTCTCCAAAACCGGGTGGAAGGCATTACAACTATCATGTTTGATACGGAGAGGAGGAGCACATGGATCAATGGATTAAACAGGCTGTAAAACGAGCAGGAAGAAAAGCAGGCCTTGCATTGTTAAAGGTGCTTGCGCCTTATGTCCTGCCCATCGTTGCTTTTATTCTGGTCCTGATGTTAGGATATTTCATTATTTTTGAAATGCCGAAACAAGCGATTATGGAGACGTATGAACATGCCAAAGATCAGGTGGCTGGATTCTTTTATGGAACGAAGGAAGAAGAGGATCAACAGATTTTTGAAACGTATCAGCGTCTCGCTGAACGTTGGCGTGAGGGTTTAACCGCCGAAGAAGAATTTCAAGTGGAACCCTATACCTTCAATTGGGAATGGCTGGCGCAAGTGGATCGTTCATTGAACGATCCTTCTTTTTTGAATACCATTTTGGACGATTATGCGAAAGAAGTCGTACTGAAACCCGAGGAAACCTTTGAAGAAGTGCGCCCCAAGTTTAAATGGAATGACGCTGAGATCGTTACTGTTAAAGAAGTCTGTGTGCAGAAAGAAGGGAAGGAGGGGGAGGTTGAATATGCGAAGTCAACCGTGACGGAGCGGCAGCCTGTACGCTTGTTGCAGCAGGCAAGAACGATTCAAAATGAGTACAACTATACGTATGCTTCGGAGACATTGACGGAGACAGTATCCTCCCCCTGCGGTACGCTGACAACGAAGGTGACGCAGGACAAGTTACAGCAGATCAAGCCAATGCACAAGGAGGATTGGGAGCCTTTACGCGAGATTTTAATCGCCCATGGTGCTAAACGGTTGGAAGATCAGGATTTTCTTTTAGAATACTGGCTGTCCTATCTCTCGGATTATGATGGTGAGGGCGGCGGTTTGAACGAGGGGTGGACACCCATTTCAGGAGATTTAATTTGGCCCACCAAGGGTGATCGGATCACATCGTCATTTGGTTATCGAATTCACCCGATTACGGGGAAAAAGACACTCCATGCGGGTGTAGATGTAGGTGTGCCTATCGGCACGCCTGTTTATGCTGCAAAAGCAGGAACAGTAATTTTTGCGGATTACATGGGTAAAGCAGGGAATGCCATTATGATCCAGCATGAGGATATGGAAACGAGATACTACCACTTGAATAAAATTAAGGTCGAAGCTGGACAAGAAGTACAAGCTGGTGAAGAAATTGCGGAGTCAGGGAATACGGGTGGCTCCACAGGACCACATCTTCATTTCGAAGTACGTGTGAACGGAAACCCGGTAAATCCGCTTCTTTATTTTGGTTACACTGTAACAGCAGATATTTTGACCTATCGTTCGCTTAATATTTCTGTCATGTTGGAATGGTTAAACAAACGAAATTCAATGTTGGCTACAAAAGAGATTTTAACCATGATTGATGATGCGGCTAAAGCACAGGGGGTTGATCCCTATCTGCTTATTGCTATTACAGGTGCAGAGCAGGGATTTGTACCGAAATCGAACAAGTATGCCAATCAAATTGTTAAAAATCCATGGAATGTGTTCGGGAGTTGGAAAGAGGGCAAAGGGTCCACACTTACAACGAAAGAAGCCGCTGAAATTGCAGCCAAAACGATTGTGAAATTATCTAAAGGCAAACCGGCTACAGCAAATTCAATTGCCTGGTTAAGTGATCCAATGAATCCAAGTGGTGTATATGCTGAAGGTGGAGATTGGGTAGGGAATGTATCTAACTTTTATCAGATGTTATCGGAATTAAGAGATTGACAAATAAGGATTATCCCGGTAATATCAATTTCAAATAGGTCGAACAGATGGCGAAGCTTTACGGTTGAACATGTAAATAAATACCAAAAAAACAACTCTCTAATATGAGGGTTGTTTTGTTTTGCCTGAAAGCAGAGGAGGTCAGCAATGAAATCAAAAATACAGATGGTGTTTTTCATTCTTATATTAGGTTTGGTGATGATTCCACAACATCTCATACATGCTGGATCAAGTGAGCCATCATCGGTGACACAAGAAATAAAGAAGGGTTCACAAACATTTAGCCCTGAAGAAATAGGCAGCCGCATGGAGGAAAAAGGGACCGAGCTATTCGGAATGGTTCGTTCAGGAAGCAAGCTGTACATTGCGGTAGCACTCATCGTGTTTTTTCTTCTTTTATTCGGAGGCATGATTTTCAAGAAGTTGTTAACCTGGGCCTTTATTTTTCTATTCGTTGCTATTCTAGGTTTCCTCATTTTAAATTATTGGCCACAGATCATAGACGTTGTTTTAGCAATCATTTCATGGTTCTTTGAAGGGGGAGCGAAGGGTGAAGCTACATCTGGTGTTTGAGCCTTCCATCTTAACGCCTCTTGTACAGGCTCTGCATACTCAAGGTTACTCGGTTTCAGGAACTGATGTGACACTGGAGCAGTTTGCTATTGCGGCAACTGCTAAACAGATTGATGCAGATGTGGCTATTGTGGATGGAAGTCTTGGTGTACTACGCAAGCAAGAAAGTGTCGGTTGGCTCAAAGAAGTGCGTATGCGCATACCCGACATGCGAGTGATTGTGGTTCTACCAGAAGCGGATCTCGATTGGCAGCGAAGTTTGGGCATGTATGGAATATATGATGTATACCTAGCGGAAAAATTTCGTTTGGAAGACGTACAGTATTGGATACAGACGAAGAAGACCTTAGCAGATGTTCCGCAGCTTCACGCGACCGTTGCTGGACACAAGGCTGAACATAAGGTGGGTTTCTCGCTAGAAAAAAATAAAGGCAAGATACAGACCATTTTGGCAGATTGGACGAAAGGGTTTAAACGTACTGATCGAAGGCCCGGGCCCACGATTGAAACGACTCCAACATCAGAAGAAGAACGACTACCCGAAGAACAGGAAAAAGAGGAAGTGGAAGCATCGTCTGGAACGTTGGAGGTTCAGGAAGCAATGGTTGAACGAACTGAGCATCAACCCGAACAAACCCGTTCGCTACAAATTCCTCAGCCCTATATCGTCGCTGTAGGTGGTTTGGCAAGTCGGAGTGGCAACACACATACAGCAATTCAAATTGCTTACGAAATCGCCAGTCAAGGGATCAAAACGGCATTTATTGAATATCGTAGTAAACCGAAAACCTCGGATATCGTGAGTTTTGCAACCGACTTTGATGGCTTACAATTTCATCATCAGGGAATCGACTTTTTTCCGAATCGAAGCCCAATGGATGTAGCCGAAATCTATACGCTAGAGTACGAAGCCATTGTACTTGATTTAGGGGTTATGGTCGATGAATTGGAAAACAGACTTGAGTTAAATTCGGCAGCGCAAGAGTTTCTGCGTGCTCCCTTCCAGTACATGACCGTTTCGGCAGCACCGTGGGATTTACATTTTATTGTCCAAAACTCAAGTCAACTTGCGATGCTCATGCGGAAATCATCTCTGGTAATTAACTTCGCGGACGAGAACATGATTAAGGAGTTTAGAGAAATGTTCCCAGCGGTGACTTCTATCTTAAATCCGTTACAAGCCAATCCTTTTACCTCTGCAGGTGGATTGGCCCACTGGTTGGAACGTCCGAAGGAAAAAAGAAAACGTTGGTTTGTTCATTAACCGAAGCCTCTGCTCTTTCCTGAGCAGGGGCTTTTTTTGTCTAAAGAATGAGGGGGAAGTTGTGTGCCTCTTTGATCATGATACAGAAAGGAGAGAGAGATCGGTGTTATTTGGAAAGAAGAAAGAGAAAGGATTGGCGAATCCGGCTAAAGGCGTAATGGTTGCTCTGTGGAATCCGGCAGGAAGTGATCCGACCTTGCTGCTCCAGCGTCTTTTGAATCTGGTGAATAAACAGGAAGAGACTGCTGTTGTCGTGGAGCTTCCATGTATTGGTTTACCACGAGTGGCATATCGCTTGGGCATTTCGGAGCTAAAACACGGACAGACAGTGGACCAACTCTTAATCGACTATGATCGGGGAATGTTAGCAGGGGTTCATGATTATCTGCAACATTTTGAGGGGTTTGATGGATTACTCATTCAGCCGAAAAGCAAAGTAGATAGTCCTACCTTGATTAAGCTTCAGCAGGACAAGACGTTGAGCGAATTGCCAGCATATTTGAAAGTTCATTTGTCAGGGTATCACTATATCTTCGTTGTGTTGCAGGGACAGTTAATTCATCCGATGAGCTTCTTTTCATTACGAGAAGCGAATCATGTGGTATTAAACATGGATGAGCCTGTTGAATTGATTCGGGCATATGCTGCGTTTAAAGCATTACGTCAAGATTATGCGGTGCAGAGCATTCAATTGTTCAGTGAGTCGAAGAACAGTAACTTTAACGAGGAAACCATTCTTCATCGGCCTGAACAACTGCTGTTAGCATGGAGGGAGGCAGATCATGGTAATCGGAGTAATCAATCCGGCAGAGTACGTGCAGTACCAACGACCTGAAATCAAAGCCTCAAGCGCTCGTAGTAAGAGTGATGATGAAAGCTTAAAAACATTGTTGGAACGAACTCAACAATACCTTATCACCAATTACAACGATGAATTTGTACGAGCAATTATTGATGAACAGGCCAGAAATCGGGTTAGATATCACATCTCAGACTACATTCGAGATCAACGGGACTTAAAGTTTACGATGGACATTGGAGACGTTATTGACTACATCCGTACAGAAATTACGGAAATGGGTGTGCTGCAACCCGCGCTGGATGATCCAGCCATTAGTAGTATTGAGATTAACGGCCCCGCAGAGGTCATTGTTGAACAAAACGGTTTTCCTGTTCATATGACAGAAATCCGGTTCCGAGATAATGACCATATTTATCAGACGATTGATAAAATGCTTATGCCGATTGGCAAAACACTCACTGCGAATGAGCCAGTCATTGATGCGAATTATCGTGGCTTTCGAATTAACGTCATCATGGATGTAACCAAGGGCGGTGTCAGTACCCATAGCCCGATCATCTCCATTCGTAAATTTCCTCCAGACGTTTTTTCAGATGCGGATTGCATTGCCTATGGAAACATGTCGGATATGATGGCACAATTCCTTGAAGATATTTTGCCGTATGGAGCCAAAGTTATCATTGCAGGAGGAACAAACAGCGGGAAAACAACTCAGCTTATTCGACTACCGCAATATTATGATCGACTAACACGATTTTTTTGTATTGAAGATTCGGAGGAAATGTTACTGAAATCGAAAACGTCCTATCAGGACTACCCCAACATTGCGAGTGTCATTGTTAAAGAGCATGAAGATGAACGAAAGGCTTATCTGATCCCCAAACTGGTGAAGACAAGCTTACGCCAGAATCCCGATGTCATTTTGATCGGGGAAGTTCGGGACGAACATGCAGCCAGCCAAGCACTGGTAGCAGCCAATACTGGGCATATTGTACATCTCACCATTCACGCGAATGGAACGGAGGAAGCAGCGGTACGCTTCTTACAACTTTCTGGTAACAATCCAATGACTGCATCTCAGATCGCAATGTCGTTTGATTTGATTGTTTATCAGAAGTATGAAGCAGAGACGGGTAAACGGGTTGTATTTGAAATTGGCGAATTAATCCACTTTGAAGGAGAGAAGCCCGTGATTCACCCAATATTTCAATATGATCCTGTTCATCGTCGTTTTAGTCAAACAGGGAAGCTAACGAAGCTCAGACGAAAACTCACCACTGAAGGTGCTCCTACGGATATTATTTCTCGCTGGTGCGGGGAGGAGTGAGAGAATGCCACTATGGATGAGCTTTAGTTATTTCTTTGTCCTTGCTTTGATCACCTTGATCTTGGTTATTCCCAAAACAAATCAGAGTAAGAGTTTTTCACTATCGAAGGTACTTGGTTACGAGCGTATACGGAAAGAGGCTGAAACCGTGGGGTGGTCGCTGACCTTTCGTGAGTTCAGCTTTTTGATACTGATCTCTATTGCTTTGATTGGGGTGATTGCCTTATTTACAGGTAATTACTTCTTCATCGCTTTAGGCACAGTTTTGTGTTTTACAGTACCGAGAACCATTGTACTCAAGGTGAAACGGAAGATCAGACAAAACGTTTTGTTCGATCTTCCTTCAAATTTGCGCCTGTTTATCAGCAAACTCACCGACTTCCCAAATGTGCAGAAGGCATTGGAGAATGCAGTGCTTGAAATGGATGGGGTGACGAAGCCCGTGTTTGAAAAAGCATCTAATCAACTTCGTGTAGGGCTACCTGTTGATCGGGTTTTTGATGAAATGGTTGGTGAGTTCCGAATCCGAAAAATGGAGGACTTTTTAGACAAGTTGAAATTGGCCCAAATGGAAGGATTTCATGCTCAGTCGCTGGATAGCTTGAAAGAAACGGTCGAAGAGATCGGGGAGGATATCACACAGATTCAAGAGCTGGAGCTTGAAGCGAAAAGCAAAAGGAGACAGCTCTTTACGGTTATAGGTATGTCGTGGATGATGCCCGTTATGATGAGTATGATGAACAACGGAAACGCCAATGTATTTCTAAATACATTGCATGGTCAAATTTACATTGTTTCTTTTGCGGCAGCTACGCTGTATGCGATAGGGAAGGGTGACGATTATCTGTCACTCAATCTTGATAAAATTTAAAGGGGAGGATGCTTCTTGATTGTATCCAGTATGTTGTTGTTTGTATCTGTGTTGCTTTTGACTGGATTTATGATGAAGAGCTGGTTGCCTGGCTTTGAGCTGGAGGAGCGCTATGCAAACCAGGCCGCAGTGTTACAGAAAAACAATAAAGAATTGCGTCAATTGAAGATGGACCCGGTGACTCAGTTCTTTGCAAACCGATTGATGCCAAGGCTTATGAATGTACAAATTCCAGTGTTTAACGGGAAACTTCGGTGTATGTACAACTTACTAGGAAAAGAAAACACCTTCGAGGAAGAACTTGCTGACAAAGTGATGAAATCACTTGCCGGAAGTCTTCCTTTTTTAGTGCTGCCTTTTTTACTTCAAATGCCTGCATTATTTTTAGCGATCCCGTTAGCAACGCTCGTTTTTTTCTTGGCTCAACTGGGTGAGATCACTAAAGCTTACAAGCGAAGACAAGAGGAGATCACAAGGGACTTACCCCAGCTTATAAGCAAAATGATGATTGCTCTGGAAACAGGTAAATCGTTTATGACGACAATTCATCGTTTAGAAGATACGAGCGGCCCTCGTATGAAGAAGATGCTCTCTCGTTTGAATGCAAACATTCGCATTATGAAGCTCACAGATGCCATCGACTTATTTGCGGCTGAAACGGATGTACCCGTGATGAGGGACTTCGCAGCTGCCGTCAAGATCGGAGTAAACAATGGATATGGTGATGCGAAGAAGTATTTTGACAGCATTAAAGGTGATCTTCGAAAGTTACGGTTGGCAGCACTGAAAGAAGTGACGCGCAGCCAGCCTCAAAAGATTAAGTTGTTGTACGTTCTCGTAGCGGTTCATGCATTTGCCGCAGTTATTATCGCATTTATTGATATCTTTTCAGAAATCCAAAATTTATAACTATTCGGAGGTCAAGACAATGAAAAAGTCCATGAACAATATGGTGAAAAAAGTAGCAGGTTGGAGACAGGGTGTGGAATCAAAGGTAGCTTATCGGATTGAAAGTACTGTTCTTCGTTTGATGCGTCCTTTGCAAAATCAGCAAGGGGCTTCTATCGTTGAAATTTTAGGCTATGCGTTACTGTGTGTGCTTGCCATTGTCGTTGTGTGGGGTCTTATCAAAGGCTGGTTGCCTACGTTCTTCCAATCCATCACAGGCAAATTAGATAACCTGTCTTAATACTTCATACGTGCAACTATAGAAGGAGGGGAGAGTTTGAAATTCAAGATATGGTTAGCCCCGCTTCGGAATAACCGAGGAGCTGTTGGTTCCATTCCACTCATTTTTTTCGTGATGGTGGCCTCTGTCTTTCTCTATCTTGGTATTGATGTATACGGTTATATCTCACAGCAGCAGAAGCTGACCATTGCCAGCAATGAATTACTTGAAGTCATCAAAGCTGAAAATGGATTTGATGCCGTGAACCGTGAACAATTTGATCGTTTGCTCCAGAAGACCGGAATTGATCCAGCCCAAGTAACCTTAATAGCTACACCTAAGCGTGTAGATCGAGGGGACCCGGTTACTGTGGAAGCAAGTATGGTGTATGAGTGTATCGGGCTGAAGCCATTAGGGAAGACGGTAAAGCTTCCTATACGTGTACAAGCGAATGGCTTGGCCCATACATTTTTCCGATGAAGGAAGGGATGGCCTATGTTCCGCAATTTGGCGCTGATTTTATTCGGCGCCTTTGCTTTATTTTTTCTGACTGATTTTCTTGTGGTGTACAACGCTCATTTAAAGATTGAAAAGGCAGTGGAACAAGCACTGGACGGAGCAATCATAGCCAGCACACAGGAAATCGAGAATCAGCGGGGACGTTTAGAACTGAATGAAAATGTAGCAGTTGGAGCGGTACACAATATTCTCAAAGACAATTTGAAGCTGAATGTAAATCTGATGAATGAGCATTTTTCGGATAGTGTATTGAAGGCCACTGTGACGTACTTAGGAGTAATCCCAAGAATCGAAGCTCAATTTGATACCAAGGTGCAACTAATTGCAGGAAAGATTTTTGGACTAGACTCGTTTCCATTGACGATTACACGTCATACGCCATATTTAGGTGAATTTAAATAGGAGAGTGGGAGTCATTGAAAAAACTGTGGAATAAGGCAACACGCCGAATTTTTATTGTGGCTGTTGCTTTGATATTGGCTGGAACTGCCGTAGTTATTCAAAGCAATATTGTTAAACGTCAAACAACAACGGAGCTTATTTATGTGGCAAAAGAGAACTTGCTTCCCTATAGCTTGGTTGAAGGGATGTTTGTTCAGCGTAAGGTAGTGCAAAGCGAGATTCCGGATGATGCAATTCGAGATTTGAAAGAATTGAACGGCGAAGCATGGGTAATGTCAGATGTTGGTATTCCCGCTGGAGTGCCGGTATCGAAATCCCTTCTTGTCCCAGCCAAAGATAGCAAATATGGTGAAAGCCTGGAATTGAAGGATGGAGCGATGTTTGTAGGGGTGCAGACCGACCAAGTGAAGAGTGCGGGTGACATGATCAAGCCAGGAACAGTAGCGGATGCTTATGTCTACATTCAAGGGGCAGATCGGGAGCCTGCACGTCTAATTACTCCAGCAGATGATCCTCTTCTGAAGGGACTTCTCATTAAAGAACGGCAAAATCAAAATGGTTACGAGCCTCAAAGAGAAGGAACAGGAAATCAAAACCCGATCCCATCTATCGCTGTAGTAGAAACTACCGACTCTAAAGTTGCAGCAGCGCTTATTCGTTATCAGGAAGAAGGGAAAGTGTATTTTACGCCGACTGGAGTAGCGCTGGATAGCGACATGATAAAGAAAAAGGATGATAAAGGTTCTGTCGAATGACAGAGCTTTTTTCATGACATTTTGATAGGAGGAAAGTAAATGTTCAGGAAAACGATTAATTTATTTCTGTCATTTATCGTGCTAGTGTCTTTGTTATTTGGAACAACTACTCAAGTATTAGCGGATGAAAACGTGCAGATCAGTATTAAAGCTGATCCAAAGATTGATGTTGCTCTTGCCGTTGGTAATAACTCGTGGTCCTTGAGTAACTTCACTCAAGACTTACTCAGTAGACTCGCTAACAAAGGCATTAATACTGAACAGATTCAAATACAATCTGTTCAAACATCTACAGTATCCAGTAAAGATGCTGATGCCGCAACGATCTTTAATTCGTGGCAAAAGTATCCTCTTAATTCAGGAGATATATTTAAAGCAAACTGGCAACTAAGTGGGGATGAGATTTATACTACAGCCAATGTGCATTGGACAGGCTTTTGGGATTCGACAAAGCAACAAACAACGAATCAAACCATTCAATTTTCTACAATGTCAACGGATCATGATCCATGGGGATTCACTTTCCGTATGAAGCAAACGGGTTCAGATAGCTATTCGTTTTATGCTCTGGAATGGGACCCAAATCATAAGATACTAGCTTTAGCCAAAATCACGAACTGGACCCCAAGTGCAACTGATCCTATGCATGGTGGTCCCTTATATCATGGCGTAGTTAATGCATCCGACGGGTACTATACTGGAAGTTATTATGAGAACGGATACGGTGGTTCGTTATCGAATGCAAGTGGCAAAATATTAAGTAGAGTCCCATATGCGGTAACGTCAGGACAGTGGGATAACGCTAAGATTATAGCGAATGGGAACAATACTCAGGTTTGGGTCAATGGAACAAAATACATTGATTTTACGGATACGTCTTCTCCATTCTTACAAGGCTCTTACGGACCCTATGCGGCCAGTAATCCGAACTCACATTTCAAGAATGTAAGCATTACGACTGAAACTGCAAAGAAATTCACCGAGGTCATTCGTCAACCGATCTGGAGAGAAGGCTCTAATCGCTTCCTCGTAAACCTTGAAAATAACGTGGTTTCAGACTTGGATGACGCTCAAGCTTCAGCAGAAATCCTGACCCGTATGATCAGCAATGAGGTTAGTTATGTAGGGCTGGGAACAACTACAAATCAAACGCAAGTGGAACGCTTGGTAGCGCGTAACAACAGCAATGGAACATTCATTAATAACAGCGTGTATAGCTCGGCTATGGATCAGCTGTCAGACTACATTGCTTCTAAGGTTAGAAGAGTTGGAAATGAGCAATACATGATTTTGGATGAAGACAACCATCTTGAAGTCAATCCTTCTCCCTTACAAAAGAACACTCAAACAGCGGATTATCCTGAAGGGCGCTGGAAAATAGAACATGATAGTACGTATTTTGAGAACGGCTCAGGTCAAGTTCCATGGAGCGGAAAATGGCAGAAGGATTTACCTTTAACGTTTGATAAGCCCGGCCGATATGAATTGTGGTTTGGCACTGATCATCCTAATCCACAGTTTCTGTACGTTCACCGTAGGCCAGTGGCAGACTTTGCTTTGAAGGTCACCAAAGGCTCAGCTAATTACTCTATTGATGTTAAGGATCGATCCTATGATCCAGATAAAGAATCTTCATCGAACAAGGGGATTTCACAAACGGAATGGAAGTGGAGGGAAACAACGGCAACTACATGGAATGACGGATTAATCCCTTCCAATCTCCCCGTAGGTAAAGATTACTTGTTACAGCTTCGAGTTTTAGATGAACAAGGGGCTTGGAGTCAGCCTGTAGCACGTTATGTCTCTACAGGTTCTAATGCACTGAAGCCTATTGCAGACTTCAAATTACCTACTCAGGTGACAACGTTTAAACCTTTAAATATTGAAGAGCAGTCCTATGACCCAGGAGGGAGAGTGATTACTCAGAAAATCTGGAGCATAACAAAAGATGGCAAAGAAATGTACACGGGTTCCACGATGATTAACGATTTTCGGAGTTTGGGATCAGGGAATTATACAGTATCGCTTAAAGTGTTAAATGATAGCAATCTGTGGTCAGACACGTTTCAAAGAAATGTCACAGTAACGGAGGATTTAGCAGCGCCGACGATTTCATTCAGCCCTACTAAGTTAAACTGGACAAGTGAGCCGATGGATATAACTCTTACCTATTTTGACGATAGCGGCTTAGCTAATACATGGTATAAAGTTACTTCGTCCGAAGAGTCTCCTTCCACATGGGATACCGTAGGTTCCGGTATTCAACATGTTACTTTAAATCGTGAAGGGCAATGGTATATCCACGCTAAGGCACAAGATTTGGCGGGTAAAGTGACTACATCCGTTGGTGGACCGTATCAAATTCAATATCGACTTGAAAAACCAAAGTTAAAGGTAAATCAAGTCACAACCAATTCTATTGCTCTTGGCTGGACATTACCTTCTACAACGGCTACAGATGGTATTCAATATGAGATCATCAATCAAACAACGAAAGAAGCTTGGACAATAGATTATCCAACAGATCAGTTAACAGATAAGAAGTTAGAAGCAGGTACGGAATATAACTACGTAATCAAAGTGAAAAATCATGTTGGCGAGACGGTAGGAGACCCCTTAAAGGTAGTAACTCTTCCTAATAAGGTAGATGGGATCAAGATCGGATTTGAAGATCATCAGAGTGGTAAAGCGACGGTCTCATTTTATCCCGTTCCTTCAGCTACGGAGTATATTTTTGTCTTGTATGAGTCTTCGAAAAATGGACCCGAAAAAGTATCTGAGCAGACTTGGCAGGAGGCAGGGACACACGTTATTGGTAATTTGAAAGCAGGGACTCAATACTTCACTTCATTGGTAGCGAAAAATGAATCGGGTTACAGTGAAGTGGTTAGCAACGGGTTTATCTCATTGCCTTCTGCGCCGGGAGAGTTCAAGATTGTTCAAGTTACAGATACCAAGGTTGATTTGAGCTGGCTACCCTCTGAAACAGCAACACGTTATCAATTGCTACGTTCGCTACAAGAAATATACGAAGGAACCGAGCTAAGTTACACTGATGAGGATTTGAAGTCAGCTACAGCATATGACTATCAATTAGCTGCTAAAAATGACAGTGGATTTGGCGACATTGCAGATTTGGATGTACTCACATTGCCGAGCAAGGTAGCTGTCACAATAGAAAAAGTAACGGATTCATCCGTTGAGCTTAGTTGGAAAGCTGTTCACGGGGCTGATACGTACATCGTCATGTTAAAAGGAGATCCCGTGCTTGAAACTTCAGCAGATCAAAATTATGCTACGGTTCGGGATTTAGAAGCAGGCACTAACTATGAACTATCTCTAGTAGCACAAAATGAGAGCGGACAAAGTGTACCAGACGTTATTCATGTCAAAACTTTACCTGCCTCACCTACGCATACTGCAGTTAAAGAAATACAGGAAACATCTGCTGTGCTCCATTGGGATACCATGACTGGAGCGGATAAGTATAAGTTAAAGCTTGATGATCAGGTGTATGAAATTTCGAAACCCGAACTTGAGTTAGAAGGGTTGGTTGGAGATCAGGAATATTCAGCAACGATTCAGGCTGGGAATGAGTCAGGCTATGGAGAGGCCACCGAGTTTAAATTTGTTACCCTACCGTCAGCTCCCGAATTGAAGGTCGATAAAGTAACATCTAATACTATGATCGTAAAGTGGAGCAAGAAGCCCAATGCGACGAAGTATAAGATTTATGATGAAAATAAGAAGAGTATAGCTGAAACAGAGAAATTGAGTTATACGTGGGCTAAGCTTGAAGCGGGGAAAACGTATACTTTTTATGTTTCAGTTGTCAATGAGAGTGGAGAAGGGGCCAAGACTAAGGTAACGCAACAAATGTTACCTGGTGGATGGGGAAGCACTGACAGTGAGTTGAACCAAGTGGTACAAGTATCTGGAGTCACTTTGGACTCTGTAGTAGTGAGTTGGAAAGCAGCCTTGGGTGCGGAACAGTATAAAATTGTAGATGCCAAAGGCAACTCACTGGGGCATGCTGCAACTCCTACAACATCCTATACGGTGTCTGGACTGAATAGTAGTACAGATTATTCAGGATGGGTATTAATCCCACTCAACGATGCTGGCGAGGGAATTCCTGCACCTATTCCTTCGTTTAGAACCTTAACTCCTTATTATGGTGGAAATGAGACTGTCCCGGTTAAGAAAGAGGAACTACTACAGCCAAAGCAAGAACCTTCTAGCGAGACTCAGCTCCCAGTAAAGGATACACCTAAGTTCGAGGATATTGATCGGTCCTTTGCGAAAGAGGCGATTCTTGCGCTTTTCGAGAAAGGTATCGTGAAAGGTGTTTCAGATAAGAAGTTTGAACCAGAAAGACAAGTCACTCGTGTTGAATTTGCATCAATGCTAGTCCGGGCATTGGAACTGCAAGAGTCATCAGATGTTAAACTTACCTTTGTGGATGTTCAGCGAACAGCATGGTACGCTCCTGAGTTGGCAGCAGCGGTAATGAATGGAGTAGCTCATGGTTTCAGTGATAAGGAGTTTAGACCGTTCGATATGGTTACCCGCGAGCAAGCCGCTAAAATGATTTCTAATGCAGCATACGATCATGTGCCTACTGCCGAAGTCAACTTCAAAGACAGTAATGTGATCGCTTCTTGGGCTAAACCAGAGGTAGCGGCCCTCACTGTAGAGAAGATCATTACTGGCTATCCTGACGAAACATTTAAACCTAAGCGCAATCTGACTCGTGCAGAGTGTTCTGTATTGATTTACAGAGCACTCAGCGTATTCTCTAAATAGTCATTTCTTTTGAAGATTCTTTTGAAGAGCCGTCCTGTTGCGGGGCGGTTTTCCATATTGTAATGAAAAAAAATATTGGAGGAAAAGGTATGTCAGATGTTACGGTTAGGCACTGGAGACGGGTCAATTATTTTGTAATGTGCTTACTTTTGTCTATAGGGATTGGATTGGCAATTCCTTCTCTGAAAGAATTCTATATGGAAGCACCAGACGAATTTTGGAGTCGTGTCACAGTACTTTATTCCTCTATCGCATGTGTTGCTTTTGGAATCTATGCAATTCTCTTATTTGCGCTTCAAATAGAACCGATACCGTTAATAAGAAAAATATTCCTAACTTTGAGATTTACTTTTCTGGCCCCACTTGTGCTGATATCAATTCTTTGTCTGTATGAGTTTTTGTGGCTAACAGTAATTCTGCTGTTTGTATTAATTAGCATGTGGGCACAAGTTTATGAATCCCGCCATTACGGGATATGGAAAGACCTTTTCTTCAGTATTAAATACGGAGTGAAGGTAGCATGCTTCTCTTTTTCACGCCTACGTTCATTCAGGAGAGTTGAGAAGATTGAAGATGAGGAATAATTAATGAAAAAAGAACGAACAAAAGTTCTTGCTGCTTCTTGATTTTGGAAGTATAATGGAGTTAGCCCAAAAAGTAAATTCAACCAATTTCATATATTCTAGTTCAGTAACCCCTTGACAGGGGCTATTTTTAGTTTATAGGGATATTTTGAATTTGCCTTGTTTGGCATGCAATTAGAAGAACACTGGATAAAGCATTCATACTTAAAATACATTGATGAGGTGAAGAATATGTGGAAAAAGAAAGTATCTATTGCGGTTTTGTCAGTAATGATGTTGTTTGGAACTGCTGTCTCAGCATCGGCAACTCAACAAAATGTGAGCGTAAAGGTCGATAGTAAGCGGGTTTCTTTCCCTGATGCTCAACCTTATTTTGAGAGTAGCAGAGTCATGATTCCAGTACGATTTGTGAGCGAGTCTCTTGGGGCAAAGGTATCTTATGGCAAAGAGTCTTCAGGTAACAAGGTTAATCGTGTTGTAACGATTAAGCTGGGTGACAAGGTGATCTATATGACGGTGAACAGTTCGAAGGTGCTGGTTGGTGAACAAATCATTACGTTAGATGTGCCGGCTCGTTTACAGGAAGAACGTGTATACGTTCCATTACGGTTTGTATCTGAAGCGCTAGGAACACAGGTTAAATGGAATCAGGCTCAGAAGCTGGTGAGTATTAGCACGGGATCTGGAGTTACTGAGCCGGAGGAAGAGACGAAGACTCCTAGCACGGGGATGTACAAAGTAGGATTTGAGTGGCCACGTGAGCAAGAATTGGGAAAAACGTTATTTGTAAACAATGTGCAAGTGAAGAACGGAAAATTGACGTTTACTTTGCCTAAAAATGCAGAAGGAGGCAGCAAGTATACAGACGATGGATCTTCGGTGAAGCTCATTCCTGGCAAAACATATACTTTTGAAATTGGGAAAGGAGCTGGCTTTTTATCCATATCAAAGCCTGAATCGAAAGGCGATCAGTGGGAAGGGTATTATATATTCCTAGATGCAAACTATGTTGATGATATCAAGGCACTATTCGGGACTGTTAAGGAAGGGGTTGTTGTTGCGGGAGTTGGGCAAGGGGTGTCTCCATTGTCTGAAGTAATTAATGATGCAAAGAAATTAAAATAATCAGAAGAGTTAAAGCCTGTCCTGGATTTATAAAGGGGCGGGCTTTTTTGTCTAAAGATGAACACAACCATCTTGAGAGAAAGGAGCATTTATTTGAGTAAACGAATCATCAAGAAAGGATTATTGGTTTTTGCCGCCAGTTTTACTTTGATGCTATCAGTTCTATCGGTTTCAGCGGCAGCAATTCCAATGTTGTATGATCATGTGAAATGGGAGTATGGAAAGGAGGAAATAAACGGATTTACAGGCTATGTTCCTGCCCTAGATAAACAGGTCAGTAGTAATCCTTGGCAATTGGATCAATGGGCGGGGATGTTTACTTTCTCGGATGGTAAGACAAGAATTGTCCCGAACTATGATGTTTTTAACGTCAAGAGAACCCCTGAAGACAAAAATTTCTCGAAGGAAAATGGTTTTGGTTTGATCTTCAAAAGTGAGTCGGCACTTGGGGATTTCTTTGATACCGTCTGGTCTGGACAATCTATATCATCCAAGCAACGTGAATATTTTAAAACTAAATTTTCATCGAATGCGAATGATCCAATTTTTATAGAGGGTCATGAATATTATTACCGAGTGCAGTATAGGAATGAGTTTCTCCGTACTGCGGGAATTGTGCAACGCATGGGCATTAAATTCAACAAAACCGAAAAGGTCAATGACAACTCGTATCGTGCACACTTCGATGTTTCCCCATGGCCGGAACTTACAGTAACACAAGGAAAGCAACTCGTCATGAATCTGTCTGCCTATGGATACACGGAACGTAATGTCCGGCTGGTCGCTGTGAAAAAGGGTGATTTTCCCGAAATGAGTAAAGTGGTAAGTCTCACGGATGGGAAACTACTCCGGGCCAGTGATCCAACCTATACTGATACGATTAAATTCAACGCTAAGGACATTGTTAAAGTGTTGGGTACAGAAGTGGATATCATTCTCGAAGACGGCTATGGTCGAACAGCAATCAAGTCCGTTACCTTACCAAAAGAAGATCAGAACATGGACTACGTTCCGACCAAATTGACACTTACCGATGGAGGGCAGCTTTGGGTCAAGTATAGATACAATGGAGAGGAGATTATTCCATCGGACTATATGAGTGAGCGGGGAATGCCGATGATAGCCAAGGTAAAGATAGGGGGAGCTGCAACTGCTGAATTTTCGTTGCCATCCATGAACAAAAGCATTCCGAAGAGCCTTAAAGATGGACAAGAAATGAGCTATTTGCTTGGTAAAATAGAAATCAGTGATGCACCAGGCAAGTATTATATTAAAGTGGATGCAATGATTAACAATCCCAATCATCAGGATCGGGCGTTAGAAGCGCCTTCCAAAGCGTATGATAACAACGGTATTCATGGAGAATGGCTCATTGAACGAAAGGGACCAGAAAATGACCTCATTGCCCAATCCATTACCGCCAGCCCGTCTGCACTAACATTAGGACAATCTTCCACCGTAACGGCTAAGGTGAAAAATGTCGGAGGTACAGACGTCTCGAATGTCTTGATTCGATTTATCGAAGATGGTCAGAAGACGATCTATGAGACACGTAAGACCATGCCAGCCAATGCACCGATCACTGTAGGTGGTTTTAAATGGACAGGAGATGTTGGAATACACAGTTTAACTGTGGTGGTTGATCCCGATAAGGAGAAGCCTGATAAAGACCGTACAAACAATGTTGCCATGACAGGCTGTTCAGTGAGCAAGAATGGTGGCGATGCCTATTGTGATACGACCAAGCCTACAGCAAGTTGGGACGTTACGTATCCGCTTATTACGGGTTATCCAACCAAGACACGAACAGTAAGCTGGACGGATTCAAAGGGGAATACGAGAACAAGTAGCGAAAGTTATGTCGATTACAGCGATCCGATTTGGGAGAATCGGAAGGTGACGTATAACGAGAAATTAACTGTTAAGGCAGAACTGGATACGAAGCAAGGAATTGCTACGGACCCTAAAAATCCGAAGGATGAAGATCGGGAGAGCCGTGGAAGCTGGGAGATCATCCCTTGGGCAAAGGAGAAAAAGCTGAATCCTAATGAGGTTACTCGTGCTGGTTATGGTGTTGAAATCAAAGTTCAGACAACGTATACCACGGACTGGGAAACGAAAGTGCCTAAAGGTTTAGAAGGAACCGCAAAGCCGATTGGTGGAGAACTTAAGGGTCCAACAGAAGTGAGAGCATATATTTGGGATAGCCGAGGGAAGTATGTGACAAGTATCGGTCTGGTGAAAACCAGCGGGGATAATAAGACAGCAACTTGGGAACTGCCAAGGGAGCGTTTTAAATCGAAGTTCTTGGATATTTATGAGCGCAAGTTTTATACGGATGTAAAAGCACCTGATGGAGAATACACATTTAAGATCGTTGCAATGCATGCGGGTCAGCATGATCTTTCGTCGTGTTTCACGAATAAGATCACGATATTCGGTAGTATGTACGATGATTGGCAAACCAAACGGGATACATCAGCGTGGTATTAATACAAGTAGTCTAAAGTTTTTATAGGGGCTATAACTATAAAATAATATTGCATGTATGATTTTTCGTTTGTATAATAAGAATATAAGAAAGGGACGGTTGCACCCGTCCCTTGCAACAGCCGCTTCTAAGGGCGGTGGCTGTAAGTAGGTAATTGAAATAGACTTACCTTACCAGGGGCGGTCTATTTCTTTTTGTTTTGATTATTCAGTGCAATGACGATGGTAACCATCAACGTCAGTACATCTTTCATCTCAACAGGCATCACCTCCCTTCAGGGAGACTAGCCGACCGCCCTTATGCCATTCTTTTGCATTTCCAATTATATCATAATCATTTAGGAGCAGTCTCTTAGGAGGCTGCTTTTTTTATGCATAAAGTAGAAACATATTTTAAACGAAGAGGAAGGAGAGAAGCATTGGAACTGTTGTGGATTGACTTACCGCTATTCGTGATTTTGATATGGGCAACGTATACCGATATAAAGAGCCGGATAATTCCTGATAGATTGGTTTTTAGCGGATTGTGCTACTTCCTTGTAATACGGATAGGGTATGCTGATCAACCGTATTTTCATTACTTGCTCGGTGTGATTGCAGGAGCGGGCATCTTATATATCTGTGCATTAATTCGACCGGGTTCCTTTGGTGGCGGGGATATCAAGTTACTGGCTGTTGTCGGGGTTGCGCATGGATGGCAGATATCATTGATTTTTCTATGCTTAGTTTTTTTCATGGCAGGTATGTTCGCTGTAATAAAGTATCTCATATGGAAGAATAAAAACAGTCTAATTCCCCTATCTCCATTTTATCTTCTAGTTAATATAGTAATTTGGCTATTCTCTAAGGGATACTCTTGAGAATTGCACTGGATGTAATTAACAAACATAATTGTAATTTGTTAAGATAATCATACATTGTGAACCAAAAATATTAATAAAGGAGCGATTTATATGAGTGACAAAATACCTGGTTTTCCTGATGGGGCTGATTTTGATGCAAGTAAGAAACATGAATTCACCGCTAGATGGGAATTTCATCGAGATGCAATGCGTGGTGGACAGAATTACGGTGAAGATTTTAAAGCCCCAGATGGTACTGTAGTTGTAGATTTTGAAACTCACACGACATCTGATCATAATACTAAAGGTGCGCCTGATATTCGTCCATACATTGAGGACAGAGGGATGTACAGAGTCCCAAGAGGTGTCCATGTGGGGCATCGTTTGACGCCGGATGATCTTCCAGGAGGCGCTGGGGCTGGGTTCACTGGTGATATTAAAATGACAGTTGTAAACGAAGTTGATTGGTTTAACGTGGCTGTTAAGGGGCCTCACTAAATCGAAAAATGAGATTAATTTAGCTTCCGTCAAAATAAGACGGGAGCTTTTTTTTGTTAGTAAAGAATGAAGGGAGATGATGTAGTGGCTTTAATGACTAGAGAAGCTATTTTAGAAGAGCTCTTAAAAGCAACCATTGCGAATGAAAATATGATGTGGATGCTTGCGGCTTTAAAAATGGCAGATCGTCCCGTCCAGAAAGAGCAATTGCGTGATGTTACCAATGAGCTTTATAAAAAGATTCATCCAGAAGTTGAGGAACTCCCTATCCGATCACGACATTTGCTGGATGAAGCTGCCGCTATGTTGGAAGGGGCAGCACTCGTTCATGTCGCTGAAGTGGCAAAATCTAAGCGATATACATTGTCGCTACTTGGACAAGAAGTGCTGCATTACAGGCATGAGCGAAATTTAAAGGGGAAGGAAGTTAAACAATGAACATTAGTTTGAAGTATGGATTTTGGGGATTGGGAATGGGAGGGACATCTATTGCACATGCCTGTGCTGGTATTAAACTATCTGCTAAAAATCCACAACGTCCGTATACTGCTTTACTCGTTAATAGTAATGAGATGGATCTCCTGAAGCTGCCAGATTATCCGAACACCAAGAAGATGATTTTGTTGGGATATGAGCGTGGTGTAGGTCGAGATATTCAGCTCGGACAAGAAGCTTTTAATACTCACAAAGTCATCATATCGGAGATGGTGCAAAGCTATTTTAGTGATCGGGACTATATTTTTATCTCTTGTGGCCTCGGTGGTGGAACAGGAACAGGAGCAGTTATTGAAGCGATTCGATTATTGCATACAACTGGTTTTGCAGGACGATTTGGTTTGCTGCTTACCTTGCCACGTCGGAATGAAGGCCGCAAGGTATTAGACAATGCGTTGCAACGTCTGCAAGTCATTAAAAGAGCAATGCAGGGACTTGGAGCTATTGTCGTCGTGGATAATGAAAAGCTATTTCAAACTGGTTTGAATCAGAATCAAAGTGTGGAGGATTTCATGAGGTCCAGCAACCGTCATGTGGCTCGGCTTCTCCATGATCTGAATACGGTGACTGCCAGCTACAAGCCATATGGCAGTTACCACTTCGATGCCTCAGAGTGGTTGAATATGCTCAAGACAGGAGGGTGTTTGCATATTGGGAAATGCACACTATCTGCCCAAGCGGTTGATTTGGCATCTCCTGTGACTTACATGGATGTGTTGAAGCAGAGTGTGCTTCATGGAGAGCTTTCGACCGGGTATGATCTGCAAGGAGCCACCAGTAGCGCAGTGAGTATCGTAGCCGATAGCTCAGCGGCAAAACGACTGTTTACGCACTCTTTTGTGGAACAGATTCAATCCTTCCTTCATGAATGCACGCCGATTCTGGACGAGAACCCTGTAGCAACCTATGTCGGGGATAAGTTAGGTCAGGTGACGATCTATACCGTATTTGCCGGACTCAATTTCCCGAACAGCGTAACGGAGCTGACAGAGGAGCTGGCAGAGCTGGAACGAAAGGCACAAGAGCGCAGCCAGCAAACAGATACGATTGCAGTAGCTTTGGCTGGATTTAAGTCACAAGGGAAGAAAGAGCAAATTGACTTGGAAGCTTTGCTGTCGGATGAAGCCTCTTCCTCAGCCCCCGACACAGATATTCCAAAAGACCCGTTCAGTTTTTTAGACAATTTGAAGTGATACGCTTCAACAAAAGACATGTGCGGCGGATACAGGGTGTTTACAAATGAATATTTTCAAATGTCCATAAACAAGTGATGCACATAAAAATCATCAAGAGAATGGGAGTGATTCAGATGAACCTTACGCCAGAAGAAAATGTCAGATTATCAGTGAATGAGATGTACAGACATTACCTAAACATTGAAACCATAGAAGAATTGTACCGCCAAGCGGTGATGATGTCTCAAGCATTGGGATGGGAACTATCGCAACGTCGTCATTTATTGCCTGATCGGGAAGGGAACAATGTCGATCCAGTGATATATCCTCCATGTTATTTTCAGGAGTTGAGTATTGGTGGAAATCTTGTTTATCAATTTGACTATGAGGGAACACTTCCACTCTACATGAAAAATAAGCCGTATGAAGATAAAATCAGAGCTTATTATCAAGGGGCAATGATCGAGTCTCTTGCTGGACGAAGTTTAAGGAAATTTGACCAGGCATTTATTTATGTATGTCATTTCTTTAGTAATTTACAAATCAGAGACTTGGATAATCGCAATCGAAGACATCTGATTAATGCAATACGATCAGCACAAATTATTGAAGATGATAGATGGGAATTCATAGAAATCATGGATTCGGGTTATCTCGATCCTCAGAAACGGAATCATATTGAACTGTTCATAACAAGCCGCGAGAACGCCATGAATTTGGTTGAATATGTGAGGGATAAGATGAGAAATAACCCTGAAAATTAGGTGGTATACAACCCGATAGACGAGGTGGAGTAAAACCACCCAATAAAGAAGTTGTTTAACAAGGGAGAAAACCTTGCTGTTATTGAGTTTTTCTTGATTTAAAGCCGGGCCAAACTGGGAAAAGTCATGGAGAGGCTACCGCACAACGCAGTTGAAAGGTAGACTCGGAATGACCGTCCCCAGCACGCAGTCTGAATCCAAGCCAAGCCTTGCTAAACAGAGCCAATACCGCGAAAGTAATTTCCAGCAGAAAGGAGGTTGTCACATGCCAAGGCAGCGTGAGTGGACAAAGCGGGATGTAGATATATTGTACGAATTGTACAAAGTGAGAGAGATGACAAAACAGCAGATTTTGCAGTCGTACTTTGAGGGAAACGAACGCTATGGGAGCAAGAGGTTGTATGTGCTACGAGGGGAAGGACTGGTTACATCCGAAATTCACGGAGGAAATGGACCAGGGGGAAAGCGAGTTCGAACCGCGTACTATCGTTTGACAGCACGCGGTTTGGAATTGCTGCGGAAGAAGGGAGTCGTAGAAGAAAGTAAGTACCGAGCGCGGGATCTGGAACTTACGGTTCAGCAGCGGCAGTACATCATTGATGCGAATGAACTTCATATACGCTTGCCGGAAGTGGTTTATATGGACTCCCGTGTGATCAAACGAAAATATAAACTGAACCGAGGTAATTTAACAGTCGGTGGTTTCAGTAATGAGCATGGCGATTACATGATCTTTATCCTGAACGCAGATGCGAAGGAAACGACATTGCAAAAAATTCTGATGGAAATCAAGGCAAAGAAGTACATTAGCGGGTATCTCGTATATTACAAGAGTCCGTCCGTTAAACGAGCTTTTGAAACACTCTGTCATGAGCAGGCATTAGTAACTGGGGGCGTGCCGCTGTATATGCTTCCGTTTGATACGAAGGGTATTGAGATAACGAGGCAGTATATTTTATCAACAAACGCGTTTTCAAACCTGCAAGAGCTGTTGTCTTCTTACGGTACGCTGACCAGAGTCAAAGAGGGCAGTAATAAGCACGGATTCCTATATGGAATGCGAAGAGAAGATGGGCTGCTAACACCATATGTTGTTGAAATGATCACAGGCGACATCATGATTTTGAAACGCTGTTTACGAAATTACAACGTAGATGCATATCATAGGGAGGGGCGAAGAGTCCTTCTTTTTTGTCATGAAGATGAGGTGCAGCGGTATAGAGACGAACTATTGAGTGTGACCTATGTGGATGTTATAGGTGTTCCGAAGCTGGTCATGGAAAGCTCATTTGAAGGGCGTGATGCTATAACGTAATTGTAGGTTTAGATAAGAAGCATTTAAAAGGAGTTTTAAACTATGATTCGCTTCATATGGTTCTTGCTTACCCTCATTGGGTGGGCTTATTTGTATTGGCGCACGCCGGAGTGGTCATCATTTTGGATGTATGTTCCGGCTGGTATCAACTTTGTTATGTACATCTATGGCTGGATGTTAGAACGAAATAACAAGCTCATGTATTTCTTTGGAGGATTATTGTGGACGGGGAATGGTCTGAGCCTACAGCTCGGAGAGTATGTTCTCGCATCAAAGGATTTCCCATTTTCAATGAGCGGGATAGTTCATACCTCTTTGATCGTAACGATATTTTTCGCATCTTTCCTCACATTCAGCAATTATAGACTCGCACAGAGTTTGTTAAATCGAAGGGGGAACGTCAGTAAACAGCAACTCGTCCATGTCCGTCCGACATCCAAAGATTACTATCTAAAGTTTAAACGTCTGTTTGTTCACAACGAGGAGATTGTATTAAATCTGGGCGAAGAAATTCCAATGAAGGATTGAGGTGATTGAATGATCAAATGGGGTGGGAGTGATATGTTCACCCACATGCTGGTTGTAGGTCCGACACGCTGCGGGAAAACGGCGACTCTTCTCAAGCCGATAATCTATCAGCTCCTCCTGATGAAGAAAAAGGGTATCCCCTTGGGACTATCCGTTGTCGAGCCAAAAGGTGATGTCGCAGAGATGGTCAATGAGATGTGCGGTGAAATGGACATGTCATGCGTACACGTTGATCCTACATCTGATCACAGCGCTCGTTTCCCAGTCATGAAAGGCGATGAAGACGATGTGGCTGAAGCAACGGTAACGGTATTGAAATCTATGTTTGGCAAACAAGAAGCCTTTTTTGCCACAGTCCAAGAACTGGCTGGTCGTAACATCACGAAATTGTTGAAACGTTTGTACCTAGATGATGTAAACCTGGGGGATGTTCTTCGAACGATGCGAGATCAACGTATTCTTGAAGACAAGGTGCAGGAGCTGCGCTTCAAAGAAGGTGAATCCGATCTGGTCCAATTTTTTCAATCGGAGCTACTTGGAGCACAAAAGGAAAAGTACCAGCAGTTTGTTATTGGTCTTCGTGCGCAGTTGGAGAACCTGACTTCTAATCGTCATTTGGAGCCGATCCTCATGGGACAGTCTGATTTTGATATGGACAGACATTTTGAAACGGGTGGTGTGCTGGCTGTAAATACAGCGATGGGGAAGTTACGTAAAGCGGGTGATGCCTTCGGGCAGTTTGTGGTTATGCATTTGCAGAGCGGAACGTTTCGCAGACCGGGAACCGAGCGCACGCGTGTACCCCATGTGATGATTGTGGATGAATACTCCAGATACATTAATCCAGATGTGGAGTTGTTCTTATCCATTGCAGCAGAATATCGGACAGCCGGAATATTTGCTACGCAATCCCTTGGCCAACTGGAGGTTGAAGCAGGCAAAATCAATGCCAAAGCGATGAAGCAATCCATCTTAACAAGCTGCCGAAACAAAATTGCTTTTGGAGGCCTTGCTTACCAGGATGCACTTGAATTCAGCCGGGAGTTTGGTAAAAAGCAGATTATCAGCAGACAAAGCACGTTTAAGCAGCAGATATTACTACCGAATTTGCTACCTGAGAATTATAGAGATACGGAAAAAGAGGAAGATCGGATTTTTTACACACAGATGATGGATGGCTTACCCAAATTTCATTACGTAGCAAAGCTATTGGATGATGGAACTCCGTTGCCGCCGAAAATTGGAAAAGGGGCATTTGTGCCCCGTGATTGGAAGGAACGACGGGAGTGGGAGGTACGAAAGAAGTTGTGGGCGGTTAAATTTGATTTTAAACGCAAGCCTAAAGTTTCAGATTCAAATCCAGAGCAGTCTGGGGTGGAAGACAGCATTTCTTCGAAACTGAAGTTTGTTCCTGCGGACTTGACTGACGAAATGATCCCCGACCCTCCTAATCCACATCTAGAAGAAGCGAAGCCAGAAGGCGGTTCTTCTCAGGATGAATCAATGCATGAACATGAAGATGATCTTGATCCGTTTGAGTAGCACCCTCACTGAATGTCAGTGAGGTTATTTATATTGCCAAAATGAATGCTATGGAGGTTTTACACATGAGTGAAGAGTTGAAAAGAGTATTGATTGAAGGCTACAACGAAGAAAAACTGGAGCGAAACAGTTATGACGAAGGCTGGGCGCAGATTTATAGTGCCAAACAAAATGATTTGATTTTACAAGCGGACATGGTTGGTGTAGAAGTGAAATTGAACAAGTTATGCGGCGTAGTTCAAGTCGGTGATGTTCGAGGATTCATTCCGCAAGAATTTTCGGGTACAACGGATGCTCATGCTTTTCGGCGTTTGCTTGGTGAACCAGTCGCTTTCAAAATCGTAACATATGATCGGGACGGAGATACGTTTATCGCTTCCCGTCAAGCTGCGATTGAACAAATGGAAGGGGTGACGTGGAAATGGCTCGAACTAGGGGCGGCAATAACGGCCGTGGTACGTGCTGTTCATACGAAAGCCATGACAGTAGATATTGGTGGTATTGAAGTCGAAATGCCGGTTCAAGAGTTTGCCCATGGATGGACCGATGATTTGCGAGACGTAGTTCAAATTGGTGATCATTTTAAGGTTAAGGTTGTAGAGCTGGACAAAGAACAGAAGAAAGTTGTAATCAGCAAAAAGGCATTGGATAAGAGTCCGTGGCCGGATTGCAGCAAGCGTTACAACACTCGTGGAGAGTACATTGGAACTGTCTCTGGGGTTGCGGAATACGGAGTTTTTGTTAATTTGGAACGGGGGGTAGACGCATTAGTACGTCATATGCCTTTTGATAAAGTCAAACGTGGAGATAAGGTGTTTATTAAAGTCATTAGAGTGGATCTGAAAAAACAACAAATCATGGCGAGAATTACGCGGAAGCGATAAGAGGAGGAAACCATATGGATAACATGGCGGGGGATCGGGCACTGGCTCGTTCTCCTTTTTCTCTATCTTTTGATTGGACATTTGTACCGACTGTTCTGGAGGAGCCCATAGTTGCAGGCTATGCTCCTGTCAGGCTACCAACAGAGGGATTGGGTTTGCAAGCCATTGGACATATTGGTTGTATTGGCAGCGTGCAACTGGCACGTCTGTTTCACTGGAAACGGCATCAGATCCGGCGAATGTTGGCTGAGCAAAAGCTCGTTCAACATCAGTTGAAAAAGAATAAGAACACCATTCCCATTTTTACACTCGGCCCACGCGGTGTTGATCTTTTTAAAATGGATCAGCCTATGAATAGCTGGCGGCACTGGAGCATTGAATCGGTATTGTCTAAACTGGTATTTTTTCAATTTTGTTGTGCGTTGCAAGAAAAACAAAAGGGCTTTCAAATACTTCCGGCAGCATGGCCTTTCACTGGAAAGTTACAAATGGGTGAGCATATACGATACGTACTTGTACTGCGAGGTACAGAGGATGTTGCTGCGCTAGAAAGAGAGTTACGACATTGCTCTCAACCTGTCATTGTCCTTTCGGAAAATCTGGAGAACGTGACCCCATACAATCATGTACTGACCGTGGCTCATTTGTTGCTCGATCAGGATTTAAGAGAGGATTATAAATTTATGCGTCAGCGAGCAGGGGAATGGCAGCGATCTTAAAATAGATGACCGCTTGTACTACTCATAAACATATGCTAGAATGAAATTGTTAATTTTTCCATCCCTAAACTCCCATTCGCTGGAGACACGGGTCATACCCTACGCTTTGACTTTGCGCTTCACAGAGTTGATAACAGCAGGGTAACTTGTATCGAAAGAACAAGTTTAGTACTACCTCAACCTACAGCTTCGTTCTGATGAAGAGAGGGAAAATGTAGGACAAAAGGCAAAAGGCCAATGAAGTTCCGTAACTCCCGTTTGCAGGAGATAAGGAATGAAGAGTACCGAAAGGCTCTTGGAAAAGCATTGTTACTGAGTTTTAAAAGCCGATTTTTGCATGGATTCGTCCGTGCGGAGATCGGCTTTTTTGCATTTTAATTAAAATTGAGAGGATGGTATAATGGAGACAGTCATTTGGTTTTTAAAGGATGAAGAAGGGAAGGCTCAGGTTAAGCTTTGCTTGCAGGAATTGATTCAAAGAGCAAAGGCCGATCCACTTTTCACACAACTGGTTGAGCTTATTTTTCAAGCCCTTGAGTTTGTGGAAAAAAGGGGAATGATTCATTCCATGACTGAATTTTTTACAACTTCCCTTGAAGGCAACTCGTTATACAGTATCCGAGTCATCAAAGAACTTAGAGATCACCCACCACTACTTGAGTTCCGTGTGAATTGGAGAGGGGCTGGAGCATTTCGAGCGATATGTTTTGAATATTCATTAGAAGATGTTCAGATGCTGGTATTCACGCAATCTATGGTAAAAACCAGTACCTACTCTGATGAATTTGAACATTTAATAAAGAAATCAGAAGAACAGTATATTACGTTTATGAAATCTCCAGAGAAACATATTTTTTCACAAGGGGATGAGATGGATGAATAAATACGGTCATTTAAAAAGGGACTTTGAAGAGTTAAAAGCTGAGGCTAGAGAACTTCCAGGAGTGACAGAGTATCTGGATAGTCCTGAAGTTGCGGTTGGACAGATGATTCTAGCAAGACAACTGGAATTGGGTTACACGCAGCAGCAACTCGCTGATCTTGCAGATGTTCCACTAGAAGACATTAAAGTGATTCAAGCTGGACTTGTACATTCGAATTTCGGATGTGACATTCAGCCTGATTCAATGTCTAAAGTATTCAAAGCCTTGAAGATTATTGGAGTGCAGCCCATTATAGATGAGCAAGCTGCAACCTCAATGCTGGGTTAGTTCAAAATAGAATAATGTTGATTTAAAAACCGATTTTTGCATGAGTTATTTCATGTGAAGCTCGGTTTTTTTGCATTTTATAAAACCTTTGAAAGGACGATGAATCTTATGTTGAAACCTGATACTAATGTTGCTTTAAATGTTCAAGCTACTTTGGAGGAAGCCCTTTCGCTCTTGGATGATGTGATTGCGGAAGCACCTGAATCGTTAAAACATGAGGTAACAACGATCTGGAGCAATTTAGATAAGCTCGTTCAACAGACGTTTGTAAATCCCAAATTAAAATAAGGAGCTGAGCAACGATGGCTGAAGTTATGGATTTGTCAATTATGGAAAAGGTCGTTATTCAAGGCGATTTATCATCACTTAAATCAGAGGAACGGTTTGTATACTACACCAAGGTTTGTGAGAGTGTAGGACTGAATCCCCTGACAAAACCATTTGATTATTTGAAGCTGGACGGGAAGCTTGTACTGTATGCCAAGCGTGACGCTACAGATCAGCTTCGTAAAATACAAAATATCAGTATTACGATCACAAGCCGTGAAAAAGTTGGTGATGTCTACTGTGTGACCGCGCGCGGAACAACTCAAGATGGCCGGACCGATGAATCCATTGGTGCTGTGTCGCTGACCAAAGAAGAGAAGTTATGGGATGAAATGAGAAATCGAAAAGTGCCTACAGGACGAATTCTCCCATTAACTGCAGATGAACTTGCCAACGCCATCATGAAGGCCGAAACGAAGGCGAAACGAAGAGTAACGCTATCTCTATCGGGTCTCGGCATGATGGATGAAAGCGAGATTGAAACAGTTCAAGATGCGGAGCGAATCGAAGTAGGGGAACCTATCCAATCCTCTCAGCCCAATAAAGGAAAACCTTCTTCGGGCAGCACTTCAAGTAAGCCATCAGGTTCTTCAGCGAACAAAGGACAGAAAAATGCGACTTCGACTAAGCCTGCTACGCCGAGTTCAAGAGACTTGTATAGAATGCTGGATATGGGAACAGGAACTTCTCCAGGAGGCGTTACCTTCGCAAAACTAAGATTGGTTAATATAGCAACGGGCGAAGAGTCTGTGGTGCTTGCCAATACGCCAGAGACGATTGAACAAATTAATGCACTATCAAATAATTCACAATTCAAAATTGAATTTGAAATGAACAATGGATTCAAGATGGTGAAATCAATTGCGATTGTAGGTGAAGCAGCATGACGAAAGTGAGCACTACGTTTACAGACGGAAACGCACTAATCTGTGTATTCCCATCCAGTCGAAACAATGGTGTTTATTTGGTCAAAGCTGAACCTCATTTCAATGATCTCATCATCACTCACGATTGCCCAGCTTGTCACTATGGACAGAAGGAATGTAAACATATTCAGATGGCAGCCGATCTATATCGTCGTTGGCAATGGTGGGAACCAGAAAAAACGATTCACACCGTTACACGCAAAATTGTTCTTGCCCCGGATTGGGAGCAGATTCAGCTTCCACCCAGCCCAGAGGAAATGATACGAGCTGTGATTGATCATGCTTCCTGATATTGTGGGCATTGCTGAACAACATGGCCTGCAGATCAATCCTTACTCCAGATCAAGGGAAGAAGTGGCTTGTAAGTGTCCTTTCTGTCATGAGGATTCAAAGCCAGGTAAAAAGCGAAGATACTATCTTTCTCTCAATAGCAAAGACCAAGTGTTCAAATGCTGGTTTTGTAAAGAGAGTGGTGGTGTTTTTCGCTTTATTTCTCTTTTGGAAAATATCCCGGAGGAGAACGTAAAACAACGATTCCGAAAACGGAGAATAGTTCATCCTGCCGAACGCCTCAGCCAAAATCAGCGAAGGTTGCTGAGAGAACATACTGGCGTGAGAGAACCAAACTGGAAGCAGATGAGGGAACGAGATTTCTCGTATTATATGCGTTCCCTGGATCTGTTTTGGGACTCATGGAAAGAGTTTCTGATGAAGGAACAGCGAGATGCCTATTTTCAATTAATTGTGGGGATCAAAACCTGTACGTATCAGAACTACATTGAAAAGATCAGACAACGAGAGCGAGAGATTGAGTCGCCTCTCCTTGAAAGTGTACTACAAATCTACTCTTGTGCTTCCCGTCCGAAGTGGACAGAGGATGCCGAGCGATTTGTGGACCAGTTTAAAACGAAACCTGTAAGTCCTGAACCTAAAAAGGCAGGCATGGACGGAGGATACAAATGCTGAATCGTGTAATTTTGATTGGTCGTCTGACTCGTGATCCTGAGCTACGATATACTCCCGCTGGAGTTGCTGTTTCGCAATTTACTTTGGCAGTGGATAGACCTTTTACGAGTCAAGGTGGAGAACGAGAAGCGGATTTCATTCCTGTTGTTACTTGGAGACAACTTGCTGAGGCTTGTGCAAATCATTTGAAAAAAGGGCATATGGCTGCAGTCGAAGGTCGAATTCAAGTACGAAACTATGAAAATAATGAGGGTAAACGTGTATACGTGACTGAAATCATTGCCGACAACGTTCGATTCCTCACTCCTCAGTCTCAGTCTGGTGGTTCTAGTTCTTCAAACGATTCAAGACCGGGCACAGGAAATCCACAGAATCGAAACAATGGAAACATCCGGGGAACGAATACGGCAGGCGATGCATGGGGAATATCTGATGATGACTTACCATTCTAAATGAACAAACTCTTATTTGTAGAGGAGTGAATGAACATGAGATATACACATTACTGGTATCGAGTAAGGGAGATCGAACTCGATGTGTATTTTAAAATTCTAACTGATTTTAAACGTCTGTTACCTGTACTTACAGAAGAAGGAGTGCGGCTTGCTGGATCAGGAGGGAAAGGAGATCCAGTTATAAACGAAGAACATGTGCTCTTTAATGGTGTGGGTTCGGAAAGGTATGAAGACTTTGTTTTCTCACGGGTACTTGTGCTGCGTGAATGGAATGAGTCAGATGAAAATGACCATTATTTTCAGTTTTGCAAAACAAGCGCATATCCATATGATCAGGCCGTCATTGCCTTCTTACTCATTGCCAAGCACCATTTGCAGCAGGATATTACTGTTCAAAGTGATGTAGGTATTGAAAAGTTAGAAGCTGTAAAGAAGCTATGCCGAACATCCTTGGGACTTTCATGATCTTTTCATACTCACGACTTTCTCTGTATGAAACTTGCCCATTTCGCTTCTATATGAAGTATATCTTGGGTAGGTCAGAGCCGGTTACAAAACCACTCGCTCTAGGCAAAGCAGTGCATAAGGCGATTGAGCAAAAAATCAATGGTATGTCTGAAAATGAAGCGACCCTGGCAGCTATAATTGAAGCGGATTTTCATCCCGAAGTGACTTTTGAAGAAGTTTTAAAGTTGCTTCAGCGAGCGCCTGATGTAAAGGGTCAGACGGAAATTCATTTTAACCTTCTGTTGGACTCTTCATCAGGAATCCAGCTCCAGGGGTATATTGATTTGCTTCAAGATGTTCATTTCTGGGATTGGAAGTCGAATTGGAAACCTTACCGAGTCCATGATACAAGGCAGCTTGCTTTGTACGCTTGGGCCATTATGAAAATGAGAGGTCTTCGTCAAGTCAAAGGCACATTGTATTTTCTTAGGTTTCGGAAAGCAGAATCGTTTATTTACAACGAATCTGTTGGAAACGAAGCTAGAGAATGGGCCATTCAGCTTGCGGAGCAGATTGAAATGAAGAAGTCATGTCTGGAATCATTCCCGGATATGGCTTCTTCGTTTTTTCAACCTAAACCGGGCAGTCACTGCAAACATTGCCCGTTTGTTTTGGAATGTATAAAAAATTGAGAGGATGTTTTTAATATGAGTCATTTTACAGTTGCCGTAATTACGGAGTCATTGGAGAAAGTGGAAGAGTTGTTAGCGCCATATCAAGAAAACAATATGGGAGACTGCCCAAAGCAATTTTTGGCTTTCAATGATGTGGAGGAAGAGTATCGGAAGGAATATGAAAATGGATCTTCAGAAGGTGTCCAATTGATAGATGGTCGAATTGTCTCACCTTACGATGAAGAATTTAAAAAAGTAACAGCGAGTGGAACTGTCATTGGTTACGAAGTGCCATCTCAATTAAAGCGGGTCCGTGTTCCCCATAAAGAGAAGTATTCTTCGTTTGATGACTTCATGATTCAGTCTGAGGGTTTCCGTTCCCTTGATGAGGAAACAGGTAAATGGGGATATTGGGAAAATCCCAATGCTAAATGGGATTGGTGGACAATCGGAGGAAGATGGTCCGACTCACTTTTACTCATATCAGGGAAGCGTGCTAATGCTGCTCAGATCAAAGACATTTTCTTTATTGAACAAACAGATCATGAGGGTCTGAACGTTGAAATTGAGGGCTACCAAGTGCCAGCTTCTCTTGCGCCTATATTTCAGATTATGGTGGCTGAGGCGTCTCAAGTATGGAATGAAGTTATTGAAGGCAAAGGCTTTTATAAGCCTGAGTTTTATATAGAAAGATATGGTGATAAGCAGTCGTATTTGGCTGAAATGTTGAGCTTCTCTACGTATGCGGTAATTACCTCAGATGGAACATGGCATGCCAAAGGGGAAATGGGCTGGTTTGGAATGAGTTCCGAGAGTCCTGAAGAAGCGAAGGAATTTAGCAAGTCCTACTTCGATAGTTTCATCAAACAGGCCAATCCAGAACATTATTTAGTCATTGTAGATTGCCATATATAAAATGAGTTGTTTTTGAAGGACGAATGATTATCTCTAAGAAATTAAATTCTCACAAGGTACCATTTTTATAAAAATTGAAACGATGATGGCCACTTCAAAATCCATAAAAGAATTATAGAGGAGCGAATTTTATATGACAAATACAATACATGAAAAATTAACAATAGAAGAAGCAATCCAGATTGCGTTAGAAATCGAACGAACCGAGGCTGCATTGAAACAGATGAAAGAGCGTTTGAAAACTTATGTCGATGAACATGGAGCGCTTCAAGCTGCGGATAAAGTTTGGGAGTACAGTAATACCAGAAGCTGGTCTTTTAAACCTGATGGATTGCGTGAACTTGCGGTGGCGATCACAGCGGAAGGGAAAAATGCATGGGATTACCTGAGTCTTTCTTCAACCGCGCTGAAAAAGCTGGGTTGGGAAGCCGTTTCTTTGTCCGGGTACGGTACGTTGAAAGAGACTAAACGTTTTGCTTCTCGCAAAGTGTAGTTGTGTCACGGCAAACTAATTCAAAATAGCCTTTCGCCTGGCACTAAATGGCGGTGTTTAATTCCGACACCGCCATTGCGGGGTCGGGATAAACGGAAAGGGGAATATATGAAAAACTTCTCGGTAAACGAAACGCAATTGGCTTCTTTGCCTCGTCGAAGACGTGAACACGCTGAAAAGTTATTACATCTGATTGAACGAGTATTGCAAGAAGATGTTCCTAGTGAGATTAGAAGGCCTGAAGATGTGTATCAGCTCGTGGCTGCGGAGATGTCATCCCTTCCTAATGAGCATTTTGTTGCAATCATGTTGAATGTTAAGAATCGTGTTATTTCTAAGGAAACGATAGGGATTGGGACATTAAATGGAGCTATAGTGCACCCTAGAGAATTATTTAGAAGAGCAATTTTAAAGAATGCTGCTTCTATTATCTGTGTGCATAATCACCCTTCAGGTGATCCGACGCCAAGCCAGGAAGATATCAAGGTCACTAAACGGTTATATGATGCTGGTGAAATTGTTGATATCAATGTACTGGACCATATTATCGTTGGTGTTGAAGGATTTGTATCTCTGAAGCAATTGGGGATGATGTGATGTCAGCAAAGGAGCGGTATTTGAGACAACTTTTGAGTAAAACAACAAAGGAACGTTGGATTGCTAGTTTGATGCTTAGTGCTTCTTCTGAAGTCTTAAAGAGTGTTACATTGAGTCAATTAAAACAGGTGAAATGAAGATGAAATATTGTACAAAGCCCCAGTTGCTTAGACTGGGGCTTTATTTAGTTTAAAAGGAGGACGAGACGGTGAATCATTGGTTTTACATCACACCTGAAGAATACGTTGAGGCTGAGAAAATCGGAATAAAGCCCGCCATGCTGGATCGTCGAATACGAGCACAAGGCTGGACGAAAGAACGTGCGATGACAACACCACCGCGAGGAGTCACGGATCGTCGGAAGTGGCTACAGATTGCATTAGAAAACGGAATAAACAAGAACACGTTCTACAATCGGATCAGATTAGGGTGGAAGATGGAGCAGGCAGCAATGAAGCCTCTACAAACTTCAGAAGAAATACGAGAACAAGCTCTTAGAGCAACAGAATGCATACGTGTGCTTCCCAAAGAATACATTCAGCTTGCTGATCAGAACGGCATACCTTATTCGACTTTCCATAACCGTGTTAAAAACTGCGGTTGGGATATGGAACGGGCGGCGACAGAACCGTTGTGGAGCGCACAGCAATCAGGGAGACTTGGAGCACAACGGTTACGTGAGCGTGAGGGCGATTGGTCGGCTATGTTATTCGGCAAACCAGAGTGGCGTGCAGCTAGGCAGTCTTGAAGAGAGGTGGAAAGTAAGATGACGACATTGCATGGTCGGAAGATAGAAGGATACACAGCAATTGGCTATGAGGTAATCACAGATGATGGTCACAACGCTACTCTCGCCTATGTGCCTTACAGTCAGAAGTTTATAAAGCTGGCCGAGATCGAAGATGGAAAAGTGACGAGCTGCATTGCTTTAAGTGCGAAAGAACTCCAAAGCTTATATAAACGTGTCGGACTACAAACGGAATCAAGAAGTAAGAAAAATATACATCAAAATCAGGGAGGATAACTCAAAATGGTAAATGAAACAAAAGTCATTTTAAATGCAGTTTTGGGGCAAAGAGAGATCAATTTCCAACGATTGAGCAGTATCTCGATTGATGTTTGCAAGATGCGGTGTCCTCATTGCAATCAAATATTTCACGAAATATTTGATCATGAGATTGAAGAATGCCCACTTTGCGAGTCATCTATTGATATAGAGCTACGTGCGGAGGAGATACAGGAGGGAGTTTATACGTTAATACTCGATCCTCAAACGATTATTCCAGAAATTATTGGAATGAATTCGGATAGTCTAGTTTCACGAGAAGCTCTTTTGCCGAAAGAAGAAAACCTGCAAAGAGGATTGATTAAGGCGGAACAGACGAGGGATCGCTTAGTTGAAGCATTGGAGTTTTATGCGGAATACGGCAATTACCTTGAACACATCATTGGTTGGGGGCCGGAGATCCCAGTGGTTCAGGATGGTGGACAACGAGCGCGAATGGCATTGCAAGCGGATAAAGAAGGAGCAGAAGCATGAGACAAACGCTGAAACGGCATGAATTGCTCAAGATACTGGATAATATCGTTGAAATGTCAGATGAAGAAATTGCGAAGATTGTGTAGGGGGCGCTTCGACGGGATAAAACAGTTCTGTAGTAGACCCACTTGTCCTAAAGAGGTAAAATAAACCTAGCACGTTTTCAAAGTGTTAGGGGAGGTGTAGAACTATGAGTGAGGCTAATAAGGCAGAAATCGAGTTTCCAGAGCTAACCTCAGTGGATAGAGACTTTACTCTGGAGAATCTAGTTCGATTTGCAAACATAGGTTATTCTGTTTCAATTACATTAAACGTCAATGGAACTCTTATATCGGGATTGCTGACTTCGGGTAAAGATTATATGGAAACTGTTGCCCAAAGCTTTGAGGGGGTTAGTAAACAGGGTGATACATTAGCTTCTGTTTATCGCGGAATCTCAGAGAGTATGTATTCAGGAGAAGCCTTGCCATTGTCAGATTTGAGCTTAGAATTCGTTCATTTGAAAGAAGCTGTTATTTTTCAAGGCAATACAGACTTCAACGTCGGTTATTGGCGCGGGAAAATTAACAGTGTGGATGGATTTTCAATCGGTAAAATAAAGAAATAACCGAGTCGCCTTATGGCGGCTTTTTCTTTTGCTCTTATATGATGGAATAGAAGCCGTTTTAAGCTCCTTATAATGAGAATGTATGTTTGCATGAGGGCGGCAACTGAGCGAGCGTACGTACGCACGAATATGAGGGTTACCCGAACGTTGAAACCAAGTTAACACAAATAACTACAAAATTAGGAGTGTTAATTGGTGGCTAAATGTTTTTTTTGGATAATAAGAACTATTATTGCCAAAAAAAAATAAATATAAAGAACTATGCTATACTCACAAAAAATGATATATAATTACAATATGTTACATAATAGTATTTTAGGGAGGAATTACTACAATGTTTAAGAAAAAAAATTTAATTAAAGTATTCGGTGCTATTGCTCTTGCAAGTACGTGTATGTTAACTTCCGTAGCACCAGCTTCAGCAGGAGATAGAGCAGCCGCATATCCAAGCTTGGGGCAATCAGGAGGTTATATAGAGGGGGGAGTTTTAGTTCACGGTGGCTATGATTTTGTTACCTCAATAAGCGCATATTTAGAGCTGTATAGGGATGGAACATACTTAGGATCAAAGCAAGATATTACTACAAACTATTATCTTGATACATATGCGCATGCTAAAATTACAGACAATCTTCATAGCGCATCTGGATTGTATACTATGACATGGTCCGCACGAGTCACGGGATACACAATATTCAACGGAGACTGGACAGACGCTGGATCGAAGACTTATTATAAAAATTAACTTAACAAGGAGAATTAACGATGAAAAAAATAAATAAAAAAGTTATTACCTTGGGAATTGCTTCCTTTATGCTGATCGCTGGGGCAAGTGCATATGCTAGTGGTACTATATCTGAGCTTTTTCCTACTGTAGAATCTGAGCACCAGATCCAAGCCAAACAAGTCGAAAATCGGTTAAACCAGTCTTGGGCTAAAGGTAAAGAAGTACTAGAAAGAAATACAAATGCTAATACATTCGCATTAAATAGTGCGCGTGGGAGCGTTAATAATGATTTGTCTGATTGGACTTTTGGAGATATTACTAATCTTGATAAATTATTGTCATCATTCTCTGACCAAGAAAAATCTTCTTTCTTAGAAGCATTTTATGGTAAAGAGAGACAAGAGAATCTTGAGCAGGGAGATTATATGTCTGCTGTGCTTTTAAGTCCTGATAAAAAGCAAGCTATAGTTTATTGGGAGAAGGCAAATGGAAATTTCATAACTCTCGATATGAAAACTAAGAGTGATAATTCTTGGTTTGTTGATGAAGTCAAACTTCAACCAGCTCAATAAATATTAACAATTAAAACCCAACACCAGATGGTGTTGGGTTCTTTGTTTTATAAGATACTGCAAGCTAGGTTAAAAGTAGAAAAAACTAAAGTTTTTATTTATACATTATTTAAAGTGGGGGTCGTTGTTATGAACATCAGAATCATGCCAAACGTTCAGAATATTGCCAAGGTCCATAACACCGTATTGATCATGATTTTTGATTTACTATTGTACTAACATGTGCTCCAGTGGTATAGTAAAATTGTAATTATTCTTCAATCCTAAACTCCCATTCGCTGGAGACAAGGGTCATACCCTACGCTTTGACTTTGGACTTCACAAAGTAGATAACAGCAGGGTAACTTGTAACACCTCAACCTATACCTTCGTTATGTTGAAGACAGAAATGAAGAGAGGAAAAACGTAGGACAAAAGGCAAATGCCAATGAAGTTCCGTCACTCCCGTTTGCAGGAGACAAGGAATGAAGAGTACCGAAAGGCTCTTGGAAAAGCATTGTTACTTGAGTTCTAAAAGCCGATTTTTGCATGGATTCGTCCGTGCGGAGATCGGCTTTTTTGCGTTTCATTAAAAATGGAGAGGATGGTTAAAATGTTTAATCTGTTCAGAGGTAAAAATGCGAAAAGTGCGATTCATACAGCAGTAGGTGGGTTCCTTCATGAAGAGAAAAAACGCCATAAAAATGCTGTGGACTTTCTTCAGATGATGGCTGGCGTTACGGTTTACGTCGCTGAAGAAGTATGGGGAGCAGCCGATCCAGAAGTGAAAATCAGTGATACCGTCCGTTTTGATATGGCAACTCAAAGTTTCTTCTACAAAACGGACGGAAATGAAATGAATGTGCAGGCCCTTAAAGGACAACCTTTTTGGCAAAGCGTGCAGCAAATAATGGTCTTTGGACAAGACTTGCTGGATGATATTAAAGAACGAGAAGAAGGTCGGAAGCAGTTGGTATCCAATATTGCTGACCTGACACAACAAATGAATGAGAGTTCGATCGTTATACCGAGAGTAAAAATGTTTCGTGTATAGCTTTAACAATAAAGAAAAGCCGATTTCATGCATGAAACCTATGCGTTGAAATCGGCTTTCTCAATTTAATAAGGAGAGTGATAAGAAATGAGAAAACATTGGAGAGTTTGTCCAGAATCGGTTTCACATTCAATCGAACGTGTTTTTGATAACTACATGTTAGGTAGGATGAGTCGTTTAGAATATTGCCAGCGTGTAGGATATCTGTTGCAGATAAGGGAGGTAAGGTAGGATGAAAACAGTGAAATTTACATATGATCCGCTGGCGCTTGTACGTATTGTCCTTCAGCGGCATGTTGAAGAGAATATTCAAGGAAAGTTTTATAAAGCAAAGCAGTTCGCTTGCTATGAATACTTGTCTAAACTGTCGGATGAGTCTTTGGAAAATTTGCTCAGAGAGTACACGAAGCGACACAATCTTGAGTTCATTACGTTGGAAAATTGGAAACAGGATGGGGAACTCATCTTCGAGATTATTTTTGAACAAGAGGATTATAGGCAGTTGGAAATCGACTTCAAGAAAAGAGGATTTGGGGCTACCGGTCTTGGTGTACTTGATGTCGGGAATAACATTTTCTACGATTGTGAATTTGTCCAGCACTGGAGTACGATTCAACATATCGTGGAAAAGTCTTACCCGAGATATGCGAAGGCACTAGAAAAAATGTACATTTACGAAAGGCTTGAAGAGTTTGAGGGGGTCACCCGTGAGGAGTTGGAGAATTTTATCACAACCAACTTTGAACTTTATGGTGGTAGTAAGCCAGCTAAAGACTATCTCTAAGCAAGCATATAATGTCTATCCGAACACTTGAGTAACTTTCAAGTGTTCTTCTTTATTTTTAAAAAACGAGGAGGCGTTTGCAATGAACTCTATTTTAAAAAATGCTGTTGTGGTTCCGGCTGGTCAAGGAGATGCAATTGGATTCTTAACCTGGAACTCGTTATCTAATATGCTAATCACTCCAGACGACTTGAAACAGAAACTCATTGATTCAGGGCTGGGAGAAGGGTGGATGCCAAATGCAATCCGTCTACCAGACGCTTTTAGAAGAGCGACCAGTGAAAAGTTTAAACGGGAGATGTCGCCAGGTGTGTATGAAAACTACATGTTTAGAGAGGTGGCATCGACGAGTTCTTTCGTGCAGCGTAATTTGGTTTGCGAAACGGTCGATACCAAAGGGAGAAGGTTGAACTACATCCCGGATGTAGGATCGCTAGTATTGGATCGGAAAACGGAGAAGGTAGATGCCAGTTACATCTCTTCCATGGCGCAGCAACTTGTTAGTAATGCTGCCCTGCAATTTGATATCTTCCGAAACAATTATGGGTCTACGACATTGCGAACTGTGATTACAAATGCTTTAAAGAGCATGTCACCTACCCCAGTAAGGCCATCTGGAGGTGTCTACTTTGTTCCGGCACAATTTGATGGGAACTTGGATGCACTGATCCGCTTTATTGTTTCTCTTGAAAAAGGAGAAGCAGAGAAAGTACCTGTCATGAACACATTGGATATGAAAAACATGGTGACTCGGAAATTAATGGATCATCTCCGTTCAACGCTTGCTGCTTGTGAAAACGGGGTAGAGAATCAGCTCAAGAAGAATGATCTAAAAGCTATTCTTGAAGATGCGAAAAATGTGGTGAGCAACTTTAAAGACTACGAAAGTATTGTTACAGGGAATTTGCAAGAAATGGAGGCTTATGTTGCGCTCATCCGTAAGAGAGTGGCGGAAGCTTTGGCAAATATGGCCGACTGATTTTCACATATTCTTGTTGAAACGGATTTTTAGGTTCAGCTCTTTTTGATTTCTAAAACTAAGATATGGAGGACTTAAATATGAAAATTAAACATATTCAAAATGCGTTGTCACAGCAATATGCAGAACGTGAAGAAGTTATTGAAGGGCTTATGGTAGCCATGATTGCTCGTCAACATGCCTTGCTGATCGGACCGCCCGGAACAGGAAAGAGTGCATTGGTGAGTGATCTGACCAAACGGATTACAGGAGCGAATTATTTTCAATGGCTGCTGACACGGTTCAGTACACCAGAGGAGCTATTTGGACCTGTATCCTTAAAGGAATTGGAACAGGGTGTGTATAAGCGGAACACAACTGGGAAGTTGCCAACCGCACATACATCCTTTCTAGATGAAATTTTTAAGGCGAATAGTGCCATTTTGAATGCACTTTTGACACTCATCAATGAACGGATATTTTACAATGATGGCGCGCCAGCACAAGTTCCACTCATGTCACTCATTGGGAGCTCGAATGAGTACCCTGAAGAAGGGGAAGGATTGGAGGCATTGTTTGACCGATTTCTACTAAGGTTTGAGGTGAACTACATCGGTGAAGATCAGTCTTTTGTATCTATGTTGAAAGGATCTCCACCAGTTCCTGCGGATATGAATATTGAAGAACTATTTCAACTTCAATTTTTTAGTGACACCGTAGTGATTCCTGATGAGGTTTTTGATGCCTTGAGCAAAATTAGGAGAGAACTGATGGATGTAGGGATTCGTCCTTCAGATCGACGTTTTATGCAAACTCTCTCAGTGATCCGCGCGAAGGCCGTACTTGCTGGTAGAGATAAGGCGACCTTGGAAGACCTCATGATTCTCAAGAACAGTTTGTGGGAGAAACCGGAACAACACGAAAAGGTCATGAAAATCGTGCGAAACTATGCTCAGGATGCGGTGAAGACACGTATTCAAGAGATTGAAGCCGAAACAGCAGAGATCATGAAAACTTTGGATCAGTCCAGTAATTCTACGGATATCGCTGTTGAAAGTACGAAGAAACTGAAATCGTTGGTCAATGAACTAAAAAAACTTCAAAAAGACAATCCAAACAGGATAGAAATTGAGAGCGCAATTGCAACTGTCCAAGGCTCTCTGAGTGGTATTGCATCACAAGTGTTGGGAGTGTAGCAGATGAAGGAAGCTATGAAATCTGTTTTAAACACAGATGCATATGATCGCAGACGATTTGGACAGTTAATGGAGATGTCAGACAAGCTGAAGAAGATTGGAAAAGAGGGGAAGGAGATCTTCCCCTTGATTCAGCCTTTGATGAGTGATCTATGGGCCGGATTGTTCAAAATGAAGCCAGAGCTGCTTAATGATGTTCCTGAAGAACTTGGAATGAACCGTCAGCTCATGGAAAGAGTCATGACCGATCAAGGATATCTGGATTTTCGTGAATTTACTCGCCTGGATGATCTGGCGGCAGCCATTGGAACAACGAAATACAGTGAAACCGTTCTTAGATGGGTGAAAGAGCAAGCCAAGCAAGATCAAGACTTGGCAGAAGCTTTGCAGAAGCTCATCCAAGGGGAACAGAAAGCTTCTCAGCAAGCTACAGATGCTTTGTCCGCAGCACTTAATCAGAACGGATCTCAATTATCTCAAATGCTCGCTCAGGCTACGGATGAAGCGATAGAGACTAAAGAAAATGTGAAATCTATTTTAGGTGGAATACAGGCCGGAAGTGGTGACAGTGAGCTGAAGAAGATTCCTTTAAAAGAGCAATTATTTCTTGCTGAAAAGTTGAGTCATGATAAAAAGTTGAAGGAAATCGCAAAATGGGCAGGACGAATGAAAGTTATTGCGAATCGTAAACAGCGTTCTAAACATAAGGATGCGATTGATCGGAATGGAATCCGGCAAGGAAGTGACATTGAGCAACTGCTGCCGATGGAGCTAGGCAGTTACGCCAGCCCCATTAGCAAATTGGATTTCTTACGCCGATATGCGGAAGGCCAAACCCTTCAGTATGATACCAAGGGAAAAGAACATCTTGGCAAAGGGCCCATTATCCTGTGTCTCGATCAATCCGGGAGTATGAAGGGTCAGGATACGATTTCCAAGGGATTTGCTTTGGCTCTCATGAGCATCGCTCGAAAACAGAGAAGGGATTTTGCGTGGATTCCGTTTTCCTCACATGCATCTGATGCCATCATCTATGCACGGGGAAAAATTGAAGTTCAAGATATGATTCAGCTTGCAACTGTTTTTCTTGATGGAGGTACGAATTTTGTACAACCCTTAAACAAAGCAAGTGAGGTCATTAAACAAAGTCGATTTAATCAAGCGGATATCATTTTTGTTACTGATGGGGAAGCGCATGTAAATCATGATTTCTTAAAAGCATGGAGTAGCTTAAAGGAACAAAAAGGATTTTCTGTCTTGTCCTTGTTATTAGGGAAAGAATCCATTCGTGGAGTGGAAGGATTTTCTGATCGAATCGTTCGAGCCTCGTCTTTTGAGGATCAATCTATACAGCATGCTTTTGATATATGACCAATGAACAGGACGTGCACAATGCGTCCTGTTTTCTTAATATGAGGAGGATAAAATAATGAAAGATCAAGTATTCAGAGAACAACAAAAAGCCTTTTAAACATGCGTGACCGTATTCGATTTGATATGCCGTCCCAAGCTATGACCGGTCTAAGGATCATAATGGAGCATGGACAGAATCGTTACTAATTAAGCGGTACTCTGTGGATAAAGCATATGGATAACTATGTCAGAACAGTGCAACGAGTAAAGCGTTCATTGACAGTGGGGGTGGTTTGATGCAGGCGGATATGAAGCAATTCCTCTTACAGATGGAATGATTTGAAATACAACTTCCATATTATGTTAAGATAATTGGTTATATTAGCAAGTTGAAAATCACTAGTTCTCATTTGAATTTGTATAGAATCATTTAATATGTGCTTATATATTAAATGATTTACATACTACAATTAAAACTAGTTAATATAATATTTATAAATTAGTGAACAAAATGGATTTTTTTCGACAAAATAAGATGAAAAGTTACAAAATACACCTATTTATTATTGGAGATCAATAAACGATAATGATAAAGCTATGTAGCAACTATTCAAAAAAAAGGGGGAAATCTTATGGCCGTGAAATAAAGGTTTCGTATCATGGAAAGTAAATGACATTATTATAGTAAGGGTGAAGATTCTAAATAATGAAAATTAAAGTGGCAGTTAAATTATTTATTTCTCTAAGTTTGATTTTGGCAATGAGTGTTATAAGTACCGTTCAAGCAGAGGAAAACAAAGACGAAAAGCCAGTTAATCAGATATCAATAGGATGGTTACATTTCTCCGTCTTGGGGAGGGATGGAACAATATGGTCAGCAGGAGCGAATAACGGTCAAATGGGTAGTGAATCTAGTAAAGTAATCGACTTAAAGGCTATTTCTACCTCATCAGACATAGCTGGTATTTATGCAGGACCATTCAGCAATTATGGCATTACCAAGAATGGTAAGGTGGTAAGCTGGCAAAAACCAATATCCATTGGGAATTCAGCTTCTGTTTTTTCTTCATTAGAGAACGTGAAAAAGATAGTCGAGGGACTTAACTTTTATGCAGTTCTGACTAGGGAGGGAACCGTTTGGACGTGGGGACAGAATGATTCTGGACAATTAGGACAGGGAGATCGTAAGCGACGTGATGTACCTACATTAGTGCCGAATTTAGAGAAAATCACTGAAATAGCTATTGTACTACAATCTACATTTGCAATTCAAGAAGACGGTACGTTATGGGGGTGGGGGGGGAATAATGTTTATCAAGGTAATGGAAATACTACCCAAAGTTTAGTTCCTGTCCGGATTGAAATTCCAGCAAAGATTAAGCATATCTACTCAAATACTAATACTAATACCGTTGCGGCGATTGACGTAAACAACGATGTATGGATGTGGGGCGGTAATTACGATGGACAACTAGGAAATGGAACGAGAGAATATAGAAAGTTTCCAGCAATTAATGAATCCTTGGGTAAAGTTAAACAACTTGCCTTAGGACGATCTCATGTTCTTGCTCTGAAACAAGATGGAACCGTTTGGGCATGGGGCAACAATACGCACGGACAACTAGGTGACGGAACTACGGTGGATCGCCTGCTTCCTATTCAAGTACCTGATTTATCCGAGGTGGACTCTATAGCAGCTGGAAGTGAATTCATCAGTGGTGCAGTCAGTAAATCTTCTCAAATTTATATATGGGGACAGGCAGTAAGATCAGAGTCGGATTTTGATACGAAAAGAATATTGACTACACCTCAGTTAATAACTATTGATGATGAACCCAAAGTGACTGCTCCCATCGACAAGCCCGTGAATCTGAAACTTAAAGTAGTAAACTCTTCTTCTGTTCAACTGTCATGGGATCAAGCCAAGTCGCAAAATGAACCTGAAGATGGATACAACATCTATCAGAATAACGTGTTAATCGGAGATACTAAAGATAAAAGCTATATTATTAATAATCTCGATGTAACGAAAGAATACAATTTTTATATCAAAGCAAAATCCATCTCAGGTCAAGAATCAGAAGCAAGTAACACGGTAAAAAAGAAAGGGATTGAAAAATATACTTACGTCTATAATTCTTCAGGTCAACTCATGAGTATCTTGTATGAATCGGGTAAGAAAATAACTTATGAATACGATAAAAATGGGAATTTGAAAAAGACAACAGTAGTCAATCCATAGACTATAAGCACATTGCAGCTACTACTTATTGAACGGAGCGAAACTTAGTTGAAACATTCTAAAATGAAGAAGTTTGTGAATATTATTCTTATCTTTTCAGTAGTGCTAAGTCTTTTCGGAAACTGGATACCGGCTACTACATATGCAGAAGAGCAAAATGAACAAGATGTTTCTACAGGCCAAAATCCTTCTCCCCTGGAGTCCGTTTCTCTTATTGCAGATCAGTTTGACAGGTCAGAAGGCTTTATACAAGGTTACCTCGATCAGGGCTATACGTTGAATGAAGTGATTTCAGCTCTTTATAAAGCTAGAGACGAAAAGATTGGATTTGATGAAGCCTTGCAGGCAGTACGCCCGCAGGAAGTTAATGAATCCGCTACGGTCACGAGTGATGTTTATACGGATTCCGCTGTAGCTAAAGAAACTCCAATTACGGGTGTGGAAGCCGATCAATCCAGCATTATGCAGCGGTATGAAACGTTCGCAGTGGAAGAGGAACTGACTACCCCGCCAGATACCGACCTTGAGAAAGAAAACGAACCGAAAGAAGAGGAAGACAAAAAAGCTGAGGGCGAGGAGAAAGAACAGGTTGATCCAGATGATCAAGCAGAAGGTGAAAAAGAGCCTGAAGAATCAGCACCACCGACAGAAACTACAATTGATGATGAAAACGCCCCTCAAACGAATCAGGATGTAGGTCAAGAACCGACAGTACCTTCAAGCGAAAATACTTCTACTCTTGAAGGAAAGCCGGCTGTTGAGTCCAAGGAAACACCCTCATCACAAGGAAGTGCAGAAAGTGTATCTCCTACGTCGATGGAATCGAAGTCAGAACCGAAGAATATCTCGGAAAAAGCATCCAAATCTGTGGCTGAAAAGGGACAGATTAAGGAGAACAATGACGCTTCAATTACGAATGAAAAGCAATCCGATTCATCATCACCATCGAAGCAAAAATCAAAATCAGAAGTAAAACCACTTGCAGGAGAAACAAGTATCCCAGATCCAGGGAAACATATTGCAGAAAAAGCACCAGTATATAGTAAAAAGTCGTTTAACGAGGCTCCTTATAGCGTAGGTGAAAACGGAGAAACCATTTCGACTATGAGTGGTGGTCTTATGTTAGAGCATGTCGATGCGTCTTTGCCTGGACTTGCGGGAATGTCCTTTTCATTGGAAAGGCAATATAACTCGAATTCAGCTCAGTTTTATGATCCGGCCGTGGGAACGAATACATATGAGTATCCGGTCTACAATTACTTTCTCACCTATCAGGCAGTGAAGAAAAAAATTATTACCAAATATCATGTCAAATACAAACTTAACAAGTGGGTTCAAGAAGATTACAATGGCGACGGTATAAAAGATAATGACACGATCGTGGTGGAAACACCGACTATCCTGCAAGGTACGTATTCGACCGAAGCAGATGCTCGGAAAGCGGCAAGTACACAAATTGCATTTTGGAATCCATCGGAAAGCCGCACAGAACAACAAACCCGTAGTGGAAGTCTGAGTAGTCTACCTTCGAGTATAAGCTATAACAGTGGTGGATTTAGCGGAACATTAAATAAATCAGGTAGTGCTCAAGTCATTTCTGGCCAATATCAACCAGCGCGTACAATTACTGCTCCAACACAGACGTGCACGAACTCCATTCCAGGAAAATATGACTCCAAAGGTGTTTGGACTCAGACAGGTTCAGGTAGCCCATGTCCAGATACGAAAACAGCGACCGTTGAGGGCAAAACGATTACGCTTACCCGTTCCTCGGTGACGGCTACGAAAGCTTGTCCATCACCAGATAAATCGGTAGCGAACTATGTATGTACCAAAACATGGGAAGCACGTTATAACGGGTCCGTATCCATTCCAGAATCAGACACCCGAGTATATTCCCAATCTTATATCGGAAGTGTCGTTAAGCCTGGGCAATATTCTCAACAGCGTTATGATTCTTGGGTTGCAGGTAAGGCTCCATATCAGTATCGTTATGCTTATTCCGTGCGAGAGCAGCCTTGGGTAGAGCAGGAAATTACGGAAGGTCCGGCTGAATCGATCACCCTTTACACGGATGGCACACCTGACTGGTCTGAGGTAAATAATTTAAAAAGTAATGTGAATAGTAATCCCGGAATGGATATCTCTGCTTCAATGGAGGACAGAAGTTATAATTATTACTTGGCCTCTAATCCATCAGCGGAAATTCGAGCTTATCAAATCGGTAGCAACTTTGATGTAACATACTTTAACAAAACAGTTCCTGCTGCTGTAGATAAACGGGCACCTCTCGGCAAAGGGTGGTCTTGGAAACTCCCGTACATCGAAACTGAAAATAACAAATCGTATGTGGTCATGACAGATGGTGGACGCTACGAAATTGTAGGTAATACGCTTAAAGGTTATGATTGGGAAGGAATCACTATTAGACCGGATACTACAGTTTCGGTAGGGAGCGATGTATCTGCGCAAGTCATTGTTTCAACGGATGGATTGAGTAAACAGTATTTTACTTCAGATGGACGTTTGTTAAAGTTATCGGATTCTCGAAATAATGATATTGAATTCTTATACGAATTTAATTCATCCTATCAAAGTAAGCTGTTAACCTCTGTGAAAGATGCACTTGGCAACACGATTAAAATTTCATACACGCCATCTACTGTGACGATCACACAAGGTGAGCGTACAGTCACCTATAACAAACAAATAAAAAACGGTGTAGAATTACTTGATTCTGTAATTGATCCACTTGGACGCAAGACGACTTATGCTTATAAACTCGCCGATGCCAAATTTAATTTGCTTGGATTTAGCCCAGAGCGTGCCGTTCTTAACCCCTACGCATTATTAACCGGGGTACAACATACCACTGGAGCCAAAACGGTATATGAATACGAAAATGCACCAGTGCGTCGTTATATTGGTCCAGACTCTTTAAATGAAGCGTACCGTGTACTGACTCGCAAAGACCAAGTCGTGTATGAAAATGGGAAAGTTGAGGACTACAATCGACAAACTTTAAGTTATACATCTGATCTAGGGGCAAGCTATGGTCAAAATGCTACGTTTAGCTCGATAATCAGTAACGGTTTGACTGAAAGTCAGTCAACGTATCGTAAAGTATTTGTGAATAATGATACATCGATCGCATTTTATAGAGACCGAACTGTCGTCAGCGCTGAAGGGCGTGTGGAAACGTCAACATATACGTATGGCAAAACCGTAAAAAACCGATCCTTTCCGGTCACTGTACCTACAGTAACTACTGTTAAAGATAATAAAACAAACGATTCTTTGACCACTACTGTACAATATGACGATTACGGCAACGTAACGTCGATGACGGATTCAACTGGAAAAACCGTAACCAGTACGTATGACGGTACACATCAATGGCTAACTGGTGTTACTGAAATGGTAGATCAGAGCAATAAAAAAGTTACAACGCTCACGCGTAATGAGCAAGGGGATATTACCGGCATTGTCAGTCGGCAGGGAAGTAATAGTGGTGAGCTCTTGCACCAATCGAATTATACCTATGATACCTATGGCAACGTTCTGACCCAACGCATTGCAAATGATACACAGGATCAAGTAACTACCGTGGAGTATGATAGTAGGTACCAGCAAGCATATCCAACTCGAACAAGTATTGCTGTGACAGACGTCGACGGTAAGTTAAGTAACATATCAACAGGAGCTCAATATAGCCCGGCAACGGGACAATTAATTAGTTCAACCGATGCGGAAGGTCGGACCACTCGTTATCAGCAAGATGCTCTGGGTCGAACCATTGAAGTCGTTCAAACAGATGGGAGTGTGTTACGTGCCAATTACGATGACATCGGCAATAAAATCACGGTTACCGATGAAACCGGGCAGCAACGCGTAACCCAATGGAATGCACTCGGCCAACAAATCGAGTCTGGGTATTATTCTGGAGGAAACTACGTGGTCAATAGCCGTACAGGATACGACCCTTACGGACGTACCATATGGTCTGATGATGCGTTAGGTAATCGGACTCGAGTACAGTATGATAGTTGGAACCGTATTATTTCTAGTACCGGAGCCGATGGTGTTGCCATTAACGCACAGTATAATGATGCAGCACGGAGTGCAACGACAACCGATGCCGAAGGATACGCTCGTACTCAAACCTCGGATATGTGGGGCAACCTCTTGCAGGTGCAAGAGAAAACTCAACAAGAGAACTCATGGCGTACGATAGAGAAAAATAGCTATGATGTCATTAGCGGTAACTTGCTAGAGCAAACGGATGGTAATGGGAATACGAAGCGCTATACGTATGATATTCTCTCTAGGCTCACCAAGGTAACCAGCCCTAACGCGGAACAAACGACATACACGTATGATCGTGTAGGGAATCTCATCCAAACCACGGATGCCGCTGGTCAAGTTAAAAAACATCGCTATGATGAAATGGGACGCCGGATTCAAACCACAGACAAGTTAGGGCAGTCTACACGGAGTCTCTACAACCCAGACAGCAGCCTTAGCCAATTTGTAGATCGTAATGGAAATACCTTTACGTACGCTTATGATGCTCGTGGTAATCTGGTGAGCAAAAGTAGCTCGGAAGAAACGATTCGATATACCGTGGATCTTGTAGGCAAACGTACAAGCATGGTGGATCAGACCGGAACAACGACCTACCAGTACGATCCGGCAACCGAACAGCTCACTCAAATTAGCTATCCGGATGGCATGGCTACAGCCTTTACGTATGATTTGAACGGGAATCGGGCGTCGATGACCAACCCGTTTGGGATAACAGTCTACTATGCATATGACACGATGAACCGTCTAACATCTGTAGGTACAACGCCAGATCGTCTAGATGCGCAGTACAGCTACTACTTGAATGGATTAAGCAAAGAAGCGGCATTACAGAATGGCGTGCGTTATGCTAAACAATATAATGGTCTTGATTTGATCGAACTGTCACAAAAGAGAAATGAAGTGACACTGCAAAACTATGGCTATCTTTATGATAATAATAAAAACATAGTGTCACTCAATCAGGTTGATTCCAAGGATACATTTACGTACGACAACTTGGATCGGGTATTGACCTCAAGTGTGAATAACGAGGCTTATCAATACGACAAACAGGGCAACCGCTTGACTCTGGCATCCGAAGCGGAATCTAACATCTCAGATACTTCCTATACGTATGATCTAAGAAATCGCTTGACGAATGTGCAAAAAGGCGACAAGCAGGTTGGTTATACGTATAATGGCGATAATCTGTTAGTTGAACGATTGGAACATGGCAAAACTACACGTTACTACTACGATGATCGTGCACAAATTATTGCGGAAGCTGAAGTAAGCAATGGTACCCCAACGCTGAAAGCCAGCTATATCCGGGGAGAGAAACTGGAAGCAATCCAGTATGCGGATGGCAGTAAGGCATATGTGCAAGTGAACGGACATGGGGATGTGACAGAGCTTCGTGATGTAAACGGAGAGGTTCTCAACCGCTACGTGTACGACATTTGGGGAAATATACAGTCCAAAGAAGAGAAAGTACACAACCCGTTCCGATATGCGGGTGAGTTATGGGACGACACGACTGAACTGCAATATTTGAGAGCTCGTTGGTATAATCCTGCTGAAGGTCGGTTTCTGAATGAGGATGCGTATAACGGCGAACTCGATGATCCGCTGACCCAAAATTTGTATACGTATGTGCTCAATAATCCGTTACGCTATGTCGATCCGACCGGGAACAAACAATGCGAAGGAGCAACGACGTGTGACGGTGATCCGGTCGAAACGAAGTTACGGAACTTCATTTACAACAAACTTCAGAATGGTTCGTACAATAATGTGGATCAATTCGCCTACGATATTGGTACATTAACCATTCATATTGAGCAGAAAAAAGCAGGTTTAATTTTTGATGCAAATACTCGAGATTTGTATCGTAATATGGCTAAATTGGCAGTATATGGAGCAGATAATGAAGCTCGAACTTACGGACAAGTTGATATGGGGAATCTAGCAGCGCTATTTTTTGTAGGATCAGTAAAAGGGGCCGCCTCCAATGTTCTTAGCGGAAAGTTCAATTCTTGTAACTGCTTTGTTGCAGGAACCAAGGTATTAACTGCCGAAGGAGAGAAAAATATCGAGGACGTTGAAGTTGGGGATCAGGTTCTTGCAAAGTCGGAATATGATTCTGAAGGAAATTTGGCTTACAAAGAAGTTACAGCTTTATATCGTAACCAACGTGATGATATTATTAAGTTGCATGTAGGAAAACAAATCATTGAGACAACGAACAATCACCCGTTTTGGGTAGAAGGTAGAGGTTGGGTTTATGCTGATGAACTTCACCTTGGCGACAAACTTCAAAAGGCTGATGGAACTAATTTAACGATTGATGAAGTAGAGTTTATTAAGCTCGATAAGCCAGTAACAGTATATAACTTCACGGTTGAGGAGTTCCATACGTATTATGTAACCAATTTAGGAATTTGGGTGCACAATACGAATTGCTTTGAAGGTTGGATAAAACGTGATACCTATGGGGCGATTGTAGATCGGTTTGGAAAAGATGCAGCAAATAAATTTAGTAATGCTATGAAAAAAGGCTTGGTCTCTGCTCAAGGTGCTAATGGGGTGAAATTGCTCGCTGGGGATGGTGTGAAAGTTGGTAATAAATATTTTAAATATGAAGTTAAGATTAAAGGTCAATATGGCGATTGGCGTTTATATGGTAATTTTGACAAAAAATCAGGTCAAGTAGTATTTGATTTATTTGACAAAGGTAAACATTAGACAAGGGGGATTAAATGCCTATCGATGAGCTTAAAAAGTGGATAGTCGAACAAGAGGTTGAAAAGAGAACATTAGAAGGATTTTGGTTAAACTTAGACAACTATCAACGAGAAGATTCTGATGAGTTCAACCATTTTTTTAAGAATTTTAGTGAAGATAAGCTTGATGTTAAAATAACTCAAATAGCATTGATGCTAGGGGATTACCCTGAATGTAATCATAATCATGTAATATCTTATGTTCCAATAATCTATAATGGAACAAGAATAGGGTTATATCGATTGTTATTTACGTTGGACGGAAAAATTGATGATGACTATTTTACTATCGAATAGCAAAGCATTATTATCAAACTTTAACCTTGAGGCTACAATCCTCAAGGTTTTTTAGTGTATAAATACACACTAAGGTAGAATTCAAATATATAAGTTGTTTCGTACAATTAATCACAGTTATCATCTGATACACAATTTGAATACCTTACGTATAACTTCACGGTGACCGAGTTTAGTGAATGTACATTTGGAGAAGTGGAAGAGATGTTCTATCGTGTGGATCAGTCCGTTCCCTTGACATCTACAGAGAAAACCAGGTCAAGGTAAGTCCTGCTGTTAGGAAAACGGTTCAGGAACTTGCGCAGCACTTGTTTTTTGAGAAGTTTGCTTCTAAAAAAGCAGATCGCAATCGGTATGTAGATGAGCAACTGATCTGGCAGTTCATTGCTTCAGCCTCTAACCAGGACATAGATTTCAGTGGGTCAAGTTTAAACAAGTTCATTTCGAACTTGGAAGAGGTTCCAACCCCGGTGACGAAGTTGATCGAGCAGAAGGTAGATTTTATGGATGCAGCTTTTCGTAATTGGGATCAAGCCAAACGCAAGGTTTTGAAAAAGGTTCACGTAGGAAGCCTATTTCAAGTAGTCGACTATGCAATTCAACATGACTGGTCTGAGGATCATTTTGGAGCATGGACACAATCGTTTTTGATTGATCTATATTCCGTGGATACAGCGTATGGTCAGCTTTGTCAGAAAGGTGCGACAAGCAGAGCGTTCATCGAAAAAAGAATTAGTTTAATGATAGCGGATATGGAGCAGTTTCCGTTACATACGGAGTTGCCTATGTCATAATTGAAGGAGTTTGCGAAGAGAGTCGCCACATGAAAATGCACGACTCTTTTATCAGTCCAAAAACTGCTGAAACATATTCCACAGTGAAAAGTGTATTGCATTTTCCGGAATGGGGATTAGAAGGCATCTGATGATATTCACCAAGAGGATTGCAGGGGCATTTGCATAACCTACTAAAAACATGATTGAATTTGGAATATAATGTAGTAAGTATAAAAAATTCGTCGTATAATGTAGTAAATTCACAGTTTACAGAAGTTTGTAATGAAAAATACTGAAAAATAATAATCTTATTTTTATAAGTAGAGCTATTAAAAGGCATGGCATTGTTTGTATTTCTATTTTTGGAAAGCAGGAAAATATATGACCACTAAAAGACAACATTACGTTCCGAGATCTTACCTTAAATTATTTGCAGATTCAAAGAGTAAATTAATGTATTTTGATAAAGTTCAATCTAAAACGATTTGCAATGTTAAACCAGAAGGTGTTGCAGTTGAAAAATATTTCTACAATTTGGATGATGAGCTCATTCTAGAAGCTAAAAAGGAAGCAGAGATACTAGGTTCTCCTACTGCAAGTTTTATAAAAAAAGAATTTCTTGAAAATTATTTTGCTGGGCTGGAGGGAGGAATATCAAAGGTGTTTGAGGTAGTTAATCAGAAGTTAAATACGCCTGATATAATCCAAAAGCAGTTCGATGAAGTATTCACTGAAGAAGAAAAAGTAGGGTTGTCAATTTTCATTGCACTTCAAAGCATTAGAACTCCTGCTTATAGGGAGTTAGGAGCGAAATTTGTGTCATCAATAGATCAGAATTTAGGAAGATCATTTGACGATGTAGACGACAATGTAAAATTATTAATGCAACTGAGTACAGGGACGCTTGAAAGAGTGGGTAAGCATTTACTGGATAATTTCGATTGGAGCTTAGCTATCATTGGAGAAGAAAAACAAGCGAAGTATGCTGCTGTTAGAATTAGTTATGTAACCGACGAATTCTTGATTTCAGATAATCCTGTTGTAAATTTTGTTCATCTTTCTGAGAACAAGCAGGAATCTTACAGAGAGATGGCTTTGCCCCTGACACCAAAGCATCTACTAGTATTGAAAGATAAAAATATCCCTTCTAAACCTGAAAAATCGATTTACACTATCAGTGTAAATGACATAAGGATTTATAATGAATACCAATGTCGTTTTTCTTCAAGAAAAGTGATATATCACAAAAAGAGCAATGAGAAAAAAATAAAATCATTTTTCAATAGTTATCCTCGTAGTTACACACATAACAGTGGATCATTTTGTGTTTTAGGTTAATTATCTTGTCTTAAGTAGAACTGAACCCAGGTCGTGTTTAGAGGAGGGATAGTAAATTGCAGTATTATCAATGAACGATCTTGTAAAAGAGCAAAGCGTAAATCACTGGTTCTTATACACGGTCATCATCAATTTGTTCTCGAAAGGATGGTGCAGAAGATTACATAAACAGAAATGTCAGAGTTAATTCGGATACCAGGTTGGAAGAAGATGAACTAGCACAAAGAGCTGCCAATATTGTACACGGTTTGAATGAAATTCTTCCAATTTTGCAGATTATGAGTTAGTTCAGATAGTTGGGATTACTTTTGCTAATGCTTATGATCGGGGGATGGAACAAATGATGAAGGTTCAACTAACAGAATTTCAAATTATTGCTTTGTTGATATTTGCGCCAATAGTATTTTTGGTTGCAGCAACAGGAAATGCGATAAGCTTGGCAGTAGTATGTTTTCTTCTACTGCTGATCAACGCTGTTTACCCGACAGTTGTCATGGTATTCTCGGAAAGAAGGTATGGTAGAGGAATCGTTTACAATAGGCTTTTTGGTGTGATTGAATTCCATCTAACGAGGACCCAAAATTGGGGGAACTTTGCTAAAAAAGTCTCAAGGCTAAGGAGAGTAGCCAAAGAATTGAATAAACCTGTTCTCTTCTTAACGAATCATTATGAAGAGACAAGACTGAAAGAATTAGCGGAATCATTTAAGTTTGATATCGAAATTAAACCTGCAAATAAGCTCCAAAAATTTGTATACCTGCTTAACTCACATATAGTTACGATAGGAATGGATGATAAACGGTCGTATCCGGTTCTTAGGTGTGTAGTGAGATTTAGATAATGACGAGCATCCTACCCATAAATTAATATAATTCCATTGAAAGGAGGAAATGCATTGCAGATTGCTATGTATGAACAGAAACGAATTTCTCTTACTGAGGAGTTTCCTAAATTCACAAGTAGAGAAATAGCTATTGATCAAATTAAAAAGAGGGGGCAAAAGCGAGCATACACCTGTCCCTTCTGTGAAGAATTTCTGACTTTGCGTGCTGGTAGTATGAATGAACCTCATTTTGCTCATATAAGAGGCAAGTCATGTTTAATGTCTCAAGCCTATGAGCAATATGAAAAACAGATCAATAGAGAATCGTCCAACCATTCAGTTATTAGAGACGTGATTTATGATGATCTAAGTACACAAGGGAAATACAAACCTGATCTTAAAGTCGAACATGGTTTCCAAGCAAAATTAAAAGAAAATTGGAAAATTGTACCCGATATTGTAGTTAAAAAAGGATCTCAAGAGTTTGGAATATCTATACTTACAAATGTACATCAGAAGGGTGACGAAAATCTTGTAAAGTTAATTCGAAAAAGACAAAAATACTTTAAAGAAAAAGAACTAGATGTTATCTGGTTTGTTGAGGACAGAGAATTAAGTGTTGATTTAACATATCGTGTATTGTTTCTCTGGGAATCTGAAATTTTACTTACAAGTAAAACTCCTTGGGATTGTAAGTGGGAGAATTTGGTTCATGAACTGTCAATTAACGATACATATCCTTTACATGAAGTGTTTAATTACCACGGAAGAACAGAACTAACAAATGATGTACGCAGCCTTTACTATGTAAATTCTAATCAAGATGAGATAACATTCTCTGTTTATCGAATGATCTTAGATGAGTTAAACTCACCTTATAGAGCATTTGCTATATCAACAGGATACAATATTCAGCTATCGGAAGCCCTTGTAATAGAAGATCAACTACGGTTAGCAAATGATGATTTAGAAGAACGTCATATGGCACTTTTTAGATCTGATTTTGCTAATGCCCTCCATATTATGATGCAAGAATACAAAGAAACCTATGTACCAAATATTATTCAGAAGTCTGCTTCACTCTCACCCCAAACGAGAGTTGCTAAACAGAAAACAGTGAGAAAGATTAAAGAAGATCTGGAAGTGGTTCACTGGGATGATGGTACAGTATCTTATCTTATAAATAAATTAAAGAGAGGTTACATCACAGAGGAGGATGTTATAAAGCTAGAATATTATCTGAGACATAACCGAGAACTGGTTGTTTTTAAAGGATGGGAACTTCGGGATATACAAGCAATGGCAACTTCTGCACTAGGTAGAATAGATGATCCAAAAGTAAGGATTCATTTAGTTGAGATTGAAGAATTATAAACTTTATACAGATTTATTGAAGAAATCGTATCAAAATATACTGGATGATGATTTTAAAGGGGCCAGGTTAGCCAGGCACCCTTTTTTGTTGTTAAAAGTTAATGAAAAATTCTGCGAAATTCAATTGATTAAGTATTTTCGCATAAAAAGCATTGACCAATGGTAGAATAATCCATATGATTACCTATATAGATAATAAAGACATAAAAAATGGATTTTTATCAGTGGAGGTGAAATCATCCTTGGAAGTGATAACTCAAAAATCAATTCGGGAAGAGTTGTTAAATTACATAGAAGAAAATCAAATGCTTGTTTATCATTTTGCTGAAATATCGGGTATAAATTCTGGAACTCTGAGTCGCTTTATAAATGGTTCTCAGCTCATTCCGATCAAAGCTCTTGATAGAATGACATACACAATGGGACTTGAAGAGGGCACTTTTTATGATTTATATGTAGATGAGCTGCTGATTGATCCATCAACAGATTGGAGAAGGTTACGGCCGTTTCTAATTAGATGCTCACAGTTAAATAAGCTAACCTGTATTGAAAAAATTGTTGATCTTATGTTGGAGAAGTCTTACTATATTTCTTCGCTATTTGATTTTGCTGAATCTTTGTATGATGAAGGCAATACAGCAGCATCACTTCTTATCTATAAAAAAGTCTCAGAAGGAGAACGTTACCAACACGCCGAAAGATTGGCCGTGTGCCAGTATAGAATCTTTAAATTATCACTTGGGGATGATCAGCAACACAATTATGAGCTTGCTCTGGTATTTGAGCCTTTTGTCAAAAGGCTAAGTGAATTTGAACAGTTAGATGCATTGAAAGATCTTGTTAACTTGTATGTTTCTTTGCAGAAGTGGGAAAAGGCAAAACAACTAAGCACTGAAATGGGACGAATAGCTAGAATACAATACGATTTAAAACATCAAAGAACAGGCAATAAGGTGAAATTAATTGCTCCCAAGAAAATGCTGTTTGGATATATTTTGTACTCACATTTGATATTAGGTACAGTTGCTGAAGAGGCTCAAAATTTTAATCAAGCTTTTTATCATTTAGAAAAATATGAGGATCACAGTTGGATCGTTGAAACTGATGCTGCTGCTGAACATACTAAGAAACAATTTTTAGTCTGGGCCACTGCTAATAGAATGCTTTATAGAATAATGACAGGGGATATCGATCTTATTGATAAGTATGTTGATTCTCTGGCTAGCAATGATAACGAAATACTTTTAGGCCTATTCAAAATTGTTAGAGCAGCGTTGAAATATTCCTGTAATATCGACCACATTTTAGAGCGTTATCATGAAATGATTCATAATCAGGTAATCTCCCAAAAAGGGGTAGGAACGTACACCTCGCAAGTAATTAACGACAGATTTGTAATTTTCTTAGCTGATTTAGCTGAATATTATATTAGATCTCTGCGCCCTAGTATTGGTATAATCTTTGTGTTAGATAGTTTGGCAATATCTGCTAAACTAAATAATGATACTTATCTGGTCAGATGCTTCTGCTTATTTGAGAAATTGAGGCATTTAGCGACAGAGGATCAACTTGATAAGTATAAAGCAATTTTAAAGGAGGTAGAATTAGTTATATGAAGAAGATGAAGATCATTTCTTTGGCTGTGACTTTAGCGATTTTGGTAATTGCTCCACTTAATCAGGTATCAGCTGATAACAACGAAGTTATTCCAAAAAAAGATATTTCCATAATAAAAACGAGCTCACACGGTGCTGGCGGTTGGTAAAAACAGAATAATAATGTCCAAAACCTCCTGGGATGGAGGTTTTTTTAAATTGTCTTTTTTGTATAAATTCACCAGTCTTAAATTTGAATAGAAAGAGATAGGATTAGTTATAGAGGTGATTGGCGATGTCAACTAATCCTACAATTAAAGAAAAAATAGAACAAGAGAGGGATGTCTTAAACAAGTTAGTTAGCATCTACGGTTTTGAACATCCTCGGGTTATCAAACAATCTGAACTGCTAGATGAATTAATAAATCAACACAATAAGACTAAGTCTACTTAGTGAATTGGGATATAAAACAATGGAAAGGTTCATGAATTACTACTCATGTATCTGGATGTATATCTTTTGAATATACTATTAGCTTAGGGCTAGTTACATAGAATTTAATTTGCTTACAACTTTCATTTCCATAAATTGAGCATAAATGCTTTGATTCATTTGAAGTATTTAATTAAGTTAAGACTTTTTTCACAGTAAATTACCACTCTCGTGACTAGTAAAGAAATTCAAATACTAAGCCTGGCATCATGGAGGACAGTAAATGAAGAATCACACTATTTATTTTCCGTGGGACATACAGAAGCGAAGTGCAGAGTGCTATGTAAGAGCAATCATAAAAGAGTTTGAACTACCACTCCCTTTAAAGATTAACTTAATCTTGCCTTCAAAAAAGTATATATTAGAAATAGAACATTAAGTTTGTAAAGTGGATAGAATGTTCTATGTAGAATTATTAAGTGTTTATATTTTGATTGGAGTATTTGTTGCTAGAAAGTAGTTTGTATTACTGCGTTTGGGCAAGCGGGATGAAGCAATTTAGGAGAAAACTAAGTCGCTCCTCTTGCCGATCTGGAAACTCCAATGACTATGTTGAAAATGGAGAAAGTTTGGGCTTAGAGGGAAGTATAGATGTAGATGGAAAATGAAAAAGGCGTTTCGGAATAAGATACGCCTTGTGACATACTTAGTTTTTTTTAAAAGAACTGTTTATAACGGTAGAGCAACTAACGATATCATGTAATGGAATCCACTCTGTGGCTTTTTGGTGCTTTATTTTAACTCTTTCTTTATCAGCGGACATTTCAATTTTCCCTATGTACTTTGAATTATCCTCAAAAACCAAACAAACTGAGTATCCCTTTTTCTCTGCAATAAGCAAGTCTTTAATCATTTCAACCTCCATCTTAAGAACTATTTATCTACCTGATTATATTACTTATTTACTATATAGGGAAGTTTTGAGATAATGTTGTAGTATGAAACTAAAATAGTTCTGAGGAGGAAAAAAATGAGATTTAAAAAAGCGGGATTACTATTAATGGCATTCTTGATGGTTGGTGGAACAGGAGCATATGCAGCAACAAAAAGTAAAACAGTTCAAGCAACAGTGAGTAATTTCAAATACGTTTTGAATGGTAGCAATTGGATACCTCAATCAAAAACGCAACCAGTAGTAATCAATGGACAGACTTACATACCAGTTAGTCTAGCAAAAGAAGCAACAAAGACTAATATCACTGTAGATTCGAAATCGGGAAAAATGAGTTTTGGAGAAAAGCTTACGAAAACACCATTGGATAAGGAAAAAATGATATATCATACTGGGAATTATGCTGCATTAACAAGGGATGCTAAATATACCGAAGGTAAGAACAAAGAAGTATCATTGATAAATAATTTAGGTTTTATTGAGTATTTTCCAGATGGTAAGTATCAAACAATGATTCTTGATCTTAAACTGTTTGATGGTTCTGGGAAAATCATTTTAAAAGATTTAGAAACAGGTAACCAAGTTCAAACTCTCTTTTTGGAAGAGGGGAAAATCGAGCAGGTAGAAGTTAATGTTACAAATATAACTGGAAAAGGCATTAGATTAACAATGGAAGCTGAAAATTATAGTAAAGGTACTGCTCTTGTAGTTCTTCCTACATCACACTATAAATAAGTATTACTGAAGAATCCTGGACCTGTCAGGGTTCTTTCTTTTTTGTTGGACGAATTGCCACTTGATTTGTTGAACTATATATGGTGATCGAATGGATTGTGCATACAAGTTATTGGAAACTGATATGGAATGCCTTACAGCAGCATTAACCGTTTAGGATATTCAATCGGATGGTGATCGTGAACATATCAGTGAGTATGGAGGACGAGTAGGAGAGTATAGTCAGGTATCGATAAGATAGACCGAAGGAAAGATACTTCCGTATTACGTTTGAATAAGGGTACTAAAATAGAGCAGGAGGGATAACCTCACTGCTCTTCACTTTAATTAGCTGTGTATTCACTTACCTCAAAGGTTAAAATCTTATCGAAGATCACGTACTCTGTACGCTTGCTAAAGGGGCCTTTGTTATTGTTATACTTATTGATGGCAAATTTAGCTGGGCCAGTTCCTATATCACGAGCATCGTACCAGTTGAGGAATGCATTAATATCGGTCATTGGAAGATCATATTCTTTTTCCAGACCCGTTGTCATTATTACGTTCAAAATAGCACGGTTGCCGCTGGGTTCTGGATCGGGTGTAATTACTTTTTGTGGTGTAGCGTTAGCCTCGTTAGAAACTAGATTCGTTCCGGTTTGAGAGACAATATAATAGTATGTTTTACCATTTATCACATTGTTGTCTGTAAAACTAGAACCTTTTGTGTTTGAAGATATAACAGTATAAGGTCCACCATTACTATCTGCTCTGGAGATTGTATATGACTCATTATTTGAGTCGTTGGAGTAGTTCCAATTAAGAACGACTTTTGAATCGCCAGCAGAGGCAATAAGATTAATGGACTCATTAGGTATAGAAGCTGTTCTTTCCATCATTTTTAGTTCGTGTATAGTAAGATTAACTACCTGGGACGAGGAACCGTTATTTGCAGTTACGTTAATTCTATAAAATTTATATGCTTTATTATTTTCAATTATATAAGTTTTAGAAGTATTTTTGATCCATGATGTCACGTTTTTTTGAGTATCTAAAATATGCCATTCTAAACCATCGTCTGATCCTTCAAATGTCCAATCCTTAGGCTGCGATCCGAACTCTGATGTACCCACAAAGCCCCCATAACCGATTACGTACTTAGCGACTTTCTTTGGGTTAGGAAATTCATAAGCTAACCAGCCCGTTGTTTTAGTAGTACCCCAAGCAGTGTAGATACCTGGAGAGGTAGAGTACTGCTCAACTCCATCAAATGCTTTCCAATCATTCGTACCTTGCCATTGTTCGCTTGAGGTTGCTTTACCTGACGGAGAAGTGGCAGAGGTCATTATAGGGATAAGATTCTCGGAAAATGTTTCTTCAGCATGTGATATGCTCACATTGAATTTTAAAGACAGAACTCCTATCATCAAAAACATTAAAAGAAAGTATAGATATTTTTTCATGTTAATCCCCTTTTCATAGAATAATATGTATCATAAAGCGCACGAAATGTAATGTCTAAACAAATAAACCTATATATTCAAGTGATTGTTAGATGAAATAAAAAAGCTCTACCGACTTTCTTGAGTCGATAAAGCTTATGCTTTCTATCCTATATCTTTTAGCAATCCTTCATTGTTATTCCGCACATTACCGACTTCCTTCGATACCTCATATGCTCGCATCACTGAAGCTTGATATGGCTTAAGTAGACCAAGTAGTGACTGAACATCATCATTGTCTCTTCCAAGCCACTCAGCCTCATCCTCAGATCGCAAGATGACCGGCATACGATTATGAATATCCTCCATAAGACTATTTGGTTCCGTTGTAATGATTGTGCACGTACTCAATTTGTTTCCGTCCGGATCTGTCCAGGTATCGTACAAGCCAGCAAGCGAGAATAAGCGGTCATCCTTCATCAAGATTCGCATTGGGCGTTTTCCCGACTTTTCTTTCTTCCATTCATAAAATCCGTTTGTCGGTATGATGCAACGTTTGGAACTGATCAGGCGTTTGAAGGCTGGTTTCTCAGCCAATGTCTCAGCCCGAGCATTGATCATCTTGTTACCAATCCTATCATCCTTTGCCCAAGAAGGTACGAGGCCCCATCGCAGTGCACCCAATCTGTTTCCGCTCTTACTACCGATGATTGTCGGAATGTACTGCATAGGAGCTGCGTTGTAGTTTGGTCTGTATTCGAATCCATCAGCAATGGAAGCCATATACCGTTCCATAATCTCATCCAAAGGGTCTGTAATTGAAAATCTTCCGCACATATTAACGCCTCCTTTGAGACTCTATACTATGTAATTTTACTCAGATTTTTAAGAATAGAAACGGGTAATTTGTGGAGAAGCGCATCCAATATAAAATAAAAATGCAATTAGTGAACAGGGACTTCCTGCTTTAAAAAAGCAATATAGTCTTGAATCGCGACCTCGAAGTGCTTCCCCCTATAAATATCAAAATGACCACAGGGATAACGCTTAATAGTTCCTTTTGGTGCCAAAGCAGCATGCTTCAGCGTTTCTTTGGCAGGTGCTACTGTATCGAGATCACAAACCCCGAAGTAAATGGAACATTGAATTTCTGCTGTGTACTTGCCAGGTGAATATTTAAAAAACTCCAATATTGTTCGGGCAGGAACTTTCGGATGGAAGCTCGCTTTTTCAGGCACCAGGGCCAAGTATTCCTGATAGTCCGGTACGGCCATAAGAGCCGCTTCGCCTGGCTTGCCTGCAAGCTTCACTTTAACCGGATGATATCCCGTCAGACAAGAAAGCAAATCAAGGACCACAAGTCCGCTTAGCTTCAGCAATGAGGTTATCGGCACAGTATTTCTTGATGCCTTACCATCCGTAAACGGGCATTGTGCAATAGCAGCGCTCACTTCCGGGTGTCTTGCTGACATCGTCATAACGTGACCGCCACTGAAGGAGGAGCCCAGCAGGATGATCCGTTTTCCATCGACCCATTCACTCTTTTTAACCCAATCAATGGCGGATTCCCAGTCCTGAAGCTGCAGCTTTACATTGATTTTCTGTCTGTGGTTGCCTTCGCTTGCGCCGAAATGACGGTAATCAAACAGGAAGCAAGCATACCCTTCACGCACAAAGTGCTCCGCATAAGCATCCAGTCTCATCTCTCTAACGCCACCCAGTCCATGCGCCATGACAATGACAGGGGGAGGTGTAGGAGTATCAGGAACATATAACCATGCTGCACAATTTGTTCCTTCAGATTGAAATACAATATTTTTTCTTATGTACTCATAACTCATAATTGTTCACTCCAGTATGTTGTATCTATAGGACTACAAATTGCCAAGCAGTAAATACACTCCTTGATAACACAGCGTCTGGAACTCTGGAGGCGTATAGGCCTGGCCTGCCATCTCGACTGCCGCAATCTGCTTTTCGGTTAAATAAGTCATCGGATGCAGTCCTAGAACGTAGGCAAATATGGCATTCGGCAACGGCGCTTTTTCCTCTCGAGACGCATCAGGAAAATGGTAATCAAGACTCTCTGCCAGGGCTGCATAGATTTGGTACATAATCTTCTTAAATGCGGCTATTTTTTCAACACGGCTATTTTTTTCGAGAAAAAGCCATAGCAAGGATGCCAGACGAAGCATTTTATCGTGGAATACCATGCTATTTACCATGCACTTACAATACTGCTCTTTGGGCAGAGGACTGCTTGTCTTCGTTAATGCCACAAATTCATCCTGCCAGAGCAACATTTCACGCTGTAGCAGATCCAGCAACACTTCATCCTTCGTCTGATAATATTTATAAATGGTGGAGCGGGTAAATGTAGTTAGTTCGGATATAGCCTTGAAATGTACGGCGTCATATCCTCCTTGTGAAAATAAAGTATCGCAAGCATTGATAATTTCCTCGCTTCGCTTAGTTATTTGTTCTTTCGTTCTTGCACGTTCAAACATTGCAACTACCTCCTGACAGAACATATGATATCATTTATCTAACACAGTGTCCATTATTAATAAACACTGTGTCTGTTAAATCATTTATCAACTTGATATAGACCCTAAGGGAAGCACATTCAAGTTGAATTCATACCTTCAAAATAAGGGGTTTTCTGTACAAAGACCCTTCACTACTTCATCATTGTCGAATACATCTAATTAGATGATATTTATAGATCAGCAAGTTAATGTTTAGACAGTTTTATCAACTTAATTTATCTTTGAATTTATAAAAAGTTTGTAGGGGGAACGATATTATGAATAAATTTCTTAGGTTAGGTTTAATTTTTACATTTTCTTTTTTACTGTACATAGGTTTTTCTCAATCGATTACGCATGTGTTGTATTAGGTGAACAACTAAAATCTCCTAAAGAGGGTTGGATAAGATATTCAGCAAACAACAAACTTTTTAATTACGGAAATCTCTGGGATCTATGACAGATGAAAAAGCAAAGATAGCTTATTCAGGTGCAAAAACCGGTAGTCCAGGAGATTTGAATTTTAACTTTAAAGGGACTGATCTTCGTCTTCTTGTTTCTGTGAATTATTCATACTCGAAGAAAGTAGCAATCAGCATTGACGGAAACGTTGAATACTTTAGTCCGTATAATCAATCAATAAAAGATTATAACTACAATATTTTAATATATGAGAAAACAAACTTAAAAATGGGAGTACATGAAGTAAAAATTTGGACTGTTGAGCCGTCAACAAATACTTTAGGAAATGACTATAGATTATATAGCATTGATGTTATCGGTGAATTAACAACAGAAGTTCCAAGCATAGAACAACCTGGAACTGATGAGCCAACGGAGCCAGAGAAACCAACAGAACCTGAACAACCTTCTAGCAATCGTGCAATCCTCGTTGTTACAATGACTACTTGTCTTGAGAAAGAATTTGACTTGAGCATGCAAGAAGTTAACAGTTTTATTGACTGGTATGAAACAAAACAAGCTGGAAGCGGAAAGGCATCTTATGCAATTGATAAGCATGAAAATAACAAAGGACCTTTCAAGAACCGTAAGGACTACATTCTATTTGATCGGATTCTGACGTTTGAAGTAAGTGAGTACTAATGAGGGATGCTCCATCAGTTTGTATTGATGGGGCTTTTTCTTTGTATTGAACATAAGGTACAACTCATTGAGAAAGTAATCTTTCAAGCTCCCAAGAATGTTGCTTTGTTACACTCTGATGGTATTTGAAACTTTTAAAGGGAGTAGTCGCATCAATTGACAGGCAAAGCTGGCAAGTCAAACTCTAATCAAACAAGAGGAAGAAAGTTGGATATCATTCTCTGAGGTTTAAGCTGTGAATAACTAGTGATACATTTCGAAATTTCAATTATGATATGTTATATAAGGATTAGGTAAAACTGCTCAATTCTATAATTTTGATATGTATTGAAGAATATTGTTATTGAGTTTCTTCATTATAATAGTAAGGAGAAAGGGCGCCCACAAAAGCGCCCACAAAATGCCCACAAAACTAAAATAAAATAAGAAATCCTTTGAAAAATGAACAAGTAAAAAGCTGATTTTATGCGGGTTTAGTGCAGTAAATGATACCATTTGAAAGCAAGGAACATAAATAGAACACAAGTCCATCAATGGGAACGCGATCAATATATCACGTTGTATTAATCGAAAAAACCTTGTAACTACGGGGTTTTGAAGAGATGAACCGGGGGACGTTTTGAGGGAATTGCACTTCTATTGAGGTTGCGTCCCCCAAACGTCCCCCGGTTTTTGATTTTCTGATCCAAAAATACGGGAAGTGTACTCTTCATATTTATCAATGTTCCGCTTTTCTAGCTTTTTAGAAATATGAGCATACACATCGGATGTAATTTGCACACTGCCATGCCCGAGCTGCTCTTGTACAAATTTGATGTCCGCCCCAGCTTCAAGCATGATCACGGCATAGCTTGAAAAACGAGTGTTTCATCAACATGGATCGTCTTTTCTTTGAAATTGATATCCGACCACTTTTATCTGGCAATTAACATTTGCTAACACATATCAACCGAATATGTAACATTCTACATTTTTAATAGATAGTAATCTTTAGTGTATTTATATGTAATGGAACTGCTTGGGTTGTCACTATCGGTGGTAAACAATGCGTTCAACCGCTATTATAGCGGCTTTTTTTTAAGGAACCAAGTTCTTGTCCCATCCAAGGAAAGGAGCTGTACCGATTGCTGGAATTCACAAGAACATGTTCCCATTTCCGATTAGATGTATATCCACGTTTGAGAAGTAAGTCTCTTTTGAGCTGCTAACACGATAAAGGATGGATTATGATCAAGAGGCCAGCTTCAACACTAGGGGGATACGGTGAATGCTGAATGTGACTCTGGGTCAAGGGAGGAGAAACATATGAACTATCTTACTTTGTGCTGATATCTGGGACAAAAACCTGTACCTATACCATATTTGACAGGAACATGTTCCTATTCACAAATAGGAGTATACTTAATCGTTTTAGCCCGTTAATTCATTAAGCTAACGGGCAGGATAGTGATATGAAAGTGCAAAAATGATGAATCAAGTTATGGGGAGACGAGACCTTCGAGAAATCGGAGTAAGAAAACAAGAGGATCTTCTTAATTCTAATAGTTCGAAAATAAAAGAAAAATTGCTACAATAATCAATGATCCGCCCATCACCAAATTAAAAACCTTAGTGCCGTTCTTCACTTTCATAAGAAATTGTAATTTCGATCCTAAAAGGGCCCAGGAGGCAAGTGAAAGATAACAAATGAGAAAATAAATACACACAAACACAAGAAGCATCGAATAGGAAGTATTCAAACCAAAGGCAGAAACACCGGAAAGACATGCAATCCAAGCTTTGGGATTAAGCCACTGCATAAGAAAACCGTGACGAAAACGTGGCAGTTGTTCCTTATTTAACTCGATTTCTGTATGTGAGACCATAATTTTGTAGCCAATATAACTCATGTATCCTGTTCCTATATATCTTAGCAATTCATAGAATATAGGGACTTGCGCCACGAGATTGGATACCCCTAAACCAACAGCAGTTAACAAGAATGTAAACCCGACTGTTGAACCGGATACGAAAGGTAATGAGTGCTTAAAACCATAATTCACTCCAGAAGAAAGAATTGTTATGTTCACAGGGCCTGGAGAAATCGACATGGATAATGAAAAAAAGCACATTGCAATGAAAAGAGACATGATTGCATACTCCTTATATAGTTTGTCTGGCATTACTATAGATGATCATGATTAAAACCGTCCAATTTCAAGTTCTGATCGGACCCATCGGGAAAACGGAATGATTCATGCAAATACATCTGAGGAGGTCTAGGATAGTTGGAGCTGTATCAATTGAAAACCTTTATAGAAATTGCCCGAACTGGCAATTTGACCGAAGCGGCAGTACACCTTAACACAAGTCAGCCGGCTGCAAGTGCACACATCAAAGCCTTGGAGAAAGAAGTTGGTTTTCCTCTCTTTTATCGAACTTCCAAAGGAATGACTATTACAGAAAAAGGTTCGAAGATATTGTTGGAAGCACAGAAAATACTCACCTCCCTAGATGATTTCTATCTTAAAGCGAGTGATTTGAACGCAGAATCAGAAACCATTCGGATCGGGTTAAATACAAACGGGCAGCTTCTTCGAATAGAGAAATTGATCAGGTTTATTTCGGAATGCCTGCCGCAGGTAGAATTACATTTTATCGATATTAAAAGTGAAGATTTCACCCAGGATTTGACCAGCGCGAAAATAAGCGCAGGTTTTTATTATGGGAATGTTGCACATCCGTCCGTATACTCCATTAAACTCCATTCCTTCAAGATGGTTGTGGTCTATCCCAACAGTTGGGATGTACCACCGAAGAAGAGGTTGTCCTTGGAGTATTTTGCAAAAAAGCCGTGGATTTGGACAACACAAGGTTGCCCCTTCTATAAACAATCCATCGATTACTTCCTGAAACAGGATATGGTTCCGCAAAAAATCATGTATGTCGATGACGAATCTCTGATAGGGAAATTGGTTCAAGGAGAAATTGGTTGTTCATTGCTGGCGGAGCCAATAGCTACGCGGTTTGCTAATGAAAACATGTTGCAGATCTGGGAGGGTATCGATCTCAATATTGATCTACATTTTGGTTATCTAAAGGATAAAAAGAGCGATGCTGTGTTCCTTGAAATAGGCTCAATAGTGGATAGGATATGGAATGCGGATGGTATCTCGATAGTAAATAGTAGCTAATAAGATTATGATGAGAATCGAGATTAAGAAAAGTAAAGACGATGACATTGTAAGTTCTCCGTTTAAGGTCTCAAAACGGGCAGCCTCATTACGTTAACGGGAGGAGGATAGTTCCAATCTTATAATCTCAACTAACGGGCAGGATAGTTGAGCAAAGGTATTTTAATTTAAACACCTCGAATATTTAATGTAATCGGATAGCTAAAAATAGACAACAAAAAATGATGATGAATACAAGTTCTTGTCTTCTGACGGACTGTCATGTTATCAAAATTTGTTTTTTGTTCTAAAGAGGTGATTTTTTTGGATCTTTTTAGACGTCCTAAAATAGAACATTGTTTCACATTCAAAGTCGCTATTATAGCGGCTTTTTGTTTTAAGGAACAAATTTCTTGTCCCATCCAAGGACAGGAATTATACTGATTGCCGGAAGGTACAAGAAATAAAGAAAATATGCAAAACATCTCTAAAATGGCTTCTGACAGCTCATTTTTGTTTTCGTTGCTTCATGGTTAAACGAACTTATGGCGTTTTCGAGGCTTTACACTGGTTGAGTAATGATCAAGGTTATACACCATTCAACTAAAACTACTATCAGATAGCACGTTGATGAGTCTTCTTATCGAAAAGTATCTATAGAAATTGTTAAACTTACATTCAATTATCAGATATTGTATGATATGATAATCAGGAAAAAAGTACCAGTTAGAGGGTGTAAATCTTGAGAAAAAAGTTGCTGGTTAGTTCTCTAGTATGTTTTGCTTTTATCAAGTACATCAAGTGTGTTAGCTCATCCAGGCAGAACCGATGCAAATGGTGGTCATACGTGTTGGACCAATTGCGCCAAATGGGGACTGGAATACGGGGAATATCACTATCATAATGGAGGGAAGTCGTCATCTAGTTCCAGTTCTACTAAGTCTTCTAAGAGCGCTTCTTCAAAAAGCTCTAAATCATCTACATCAAAATCCACAAAACCTAAAGACTCTAAACCAAAGTATACGCAATCTAATCTAAAGGTTCTTATCAATGATAAAAAAGTCGAATTTACGAATAAACCTCTACAGTATGAGGGGAATAATCTAGTCCCGCTACGTGATATTACTGAAGCATTGAAAGCAACGTTTGCTTTCTACCCTGAAAGTGGGACAATTAGCATTACCAAAGATAAACACAAAGTTACATTGACCTTAGGAAGTAAAAAGGTTTTCTACAATGGTAGCAGCAGTACGTTAAGCGTAGCTCCAAAAGTCATAAATGGCATTACATACATTCCAGTACAGGCTATCAAAGGCGTAGGAGCATCTATGGAATTTGATTCAAGCAATAACACATTAAATATTACAATTTAAACTACACCGTGGAGAGCAATTGCTCTCCATTCTCATTGAATCAAGATATTAAATAGACATTGAGCACCTGGATTATAAAGTTGCCATACCCTACGATACACACTCTGCCATGAATGCTTTTGGAAATCAAAGATCATTTCAAACAAACTGGCTAGCCAAATCAAATGTCCATTATCTACAAACGCTAGCTGAGAGGATCTGAAGGCTGCGGTGGAGTCCATCAGCGGGAATCAATAAATAATACATAGGAGCTGGATTGCTATGGTTTCAGTTACGCAAAGAGTAAGCAAAGTTAAACAGCCTAGAGGAGGCTACATACGGCCCAGAGAATTTGAGGAGATCGTGTTGAGTGATGGGATTGAGCTTCACCCAGAAGAAAACCTTCACGCAAGTTTAGTGGGTATGGCTGTCGATTATTTGACCAGATACTTGTCCGGGTCTTCTGCAGAGGAAGCCTTCGAGATATCTTTGAGCGGTTCGTTTCTGGTAGGAGAAGATGCTTTGGCAAGATCTCTTGTACAAGAGGTTAAAGGTTTAGATGACCAGTCTATACGCAATGCCTGTAAACTCGTAGGGTACGATGTATGCGTTCGTGCTGGAACAGCCATGTATAAACCTGTGGAAGATATTTATGCTGACGACGAAACGGTAAGTAATATTCGTACAATGGTAAGTAGAAGTCTTGCTTTTTGGGAAGAGTTTGGACCAATTGTTAAAGATAGTTTTACGTTCGAATTCGGATACACTGAAGTTGTGAGTACTGGTGATGGAGATTATCTGACAGAGGACACTTTGTGGGACTTCAAAGTATCAAAAAATGGACCAACCAATAAGCACACCTTACAGCTTTTAATGTACTATATTTTGGGCCTTCGCTCTATTCATAAGGAGTTCCAGAAGGTACGTCGTTTAGGAATTTACAACCCTAGACTTAATATCGTTTACCAGCTAGATGTGGAAAAGATCACTCCGGAAGTGGTGGAAGCAGTAACTAAGGATGTTTTGGTAGCAATTTAGATTTACAGAAAAAGATGACTAATGAGCTATGCTCCATCAGCCTATGTTGATGGGGCTTTTTTCTTGTTATATACAGAACGTATATTCGCATGTGGTGAAACGAACCAAAGTTCCTCTTATTAACCATGCTGACTCGAAAGAAAAAGCTGAATTTATGAGATCAAACTTTAGCAATTCCATTGCCATGTAAAAAAAAGATACCTCTTGTCAAAACAGGATACTCGTCCCTTAGGAGGATTACTTTTTATAATAGTAAAAAAAAGGAGGTTGAATTGTTGTGAAGAGCAGGTTTAAGCGAAATATCCCATTGCACCTCATGTTAGTGCCAGCTATTATCTGTGTGCTGGTGTACAACTATATTCCTCTTGCAGGAATTTTGATTTCCTTTAAGGATTACTCTCCTCTCAAAGGATTTGGTAAATCACCATGGGTTGGATTGGATAACTTCCGATATATGTTGGAGTTGCCTTCGTTCTATCAAGTGGTCTGGAATACTTTTCTGATTTCAATCATGAAGATTATCGCAGATCTTATAGGTCCCATTACAATTGCTCTGATGTTAAACGAAGTTCGCAAAGCCTTTTTCAAACGTTTTGTTCAGACGATCATCTACATGCCACATTTTTTTTCGTGGGTCATTCTTGGGGGGATTGTGGTAGACCTATTATCTCCCTCTGAAGGAATTGTGAACATGGTCATAAAGGCGATGGGGATAGATCCTATTGCATTTATGGCAGATAACAAGTGGTTTCCTTATGTCCTTGTTATAACGAATGAGTGGAAAGAAGTAGGGTTCAGTACAATTATCTATCTGGCTGCATTAAGTTCAATTGACCCTACATTATATGAATCATCTGTGATTGATGGAGCTGGCCGTGGACGTCAAACCTGGCACATCACATTGCCCGGAATTCGACCGACCATAGTATTGCTTGCATGTTTGAGTCTCGGCAACGTTCTTAATGGCGGCTTTGATCAGGTGTTCAACATGTACAGTCCAATGGTCTACCAATCAGGTGACATTCTTGACACGCTTGTATATCGAATCGGGCTTGTGGATGCAAACTACTCGGTAGCTACTGCACTTGGGTTTGTCAAATCGGTTGTTTCACTTGGCTTAATCGGGACCGGGTATTGGCTAGCTTATCGATTTGCCAACTATCGTATTTTCTAGCAAAGGAGACGAGGTTAGATGAATTTTATATCAACTGGACATCGCATGTATCTAATTTTTAATACTATTGCACTAACATTGCTCTCATTCGTTTGTATTTTTCCTATCTTACATGTTCTTGCCATTTCTTTTAGTTCAAAAGCTGCAGTAAATGGAGGACTTGTAACCTTATGGCCTGTCGATTTTTCTTTAAGTTCTTACAGCTATGTTTTCGAAAACAAGGAATTTCTGACCTCGTTTTTGATTAGTTTGGAAAGAGTTGCACTCGGAGTTTTCTTGAATGTTAGCTTAGCTGTGCTTGTAGCCTATCCACTGTCCAAGGAGGCAACAGATTTTCCAAGTCGTACATGGTATGCCTGGTTTTTTGTATTTACTATTTTGTTCAGCGGGGGACTTATTCCTTCGTTCTTAATCGTAAAAGAAACCGGACTTATTGATTCAATCTGGGCTTTACTTCTCCCGGGGGCAATACCGGTATTTAATATGCTGCTGATCATGAACTACTTGCGAACCTTACCTAAAGCTCTGGAGGAATCCGCCCATATTGATGGAGCTGGACATTTCCGAACACTATGGAGTATTTACCTGCCTCTTACAATGCCTAGCTTGGCAACAATAGCTTTATTCTCACTCGTTTGGCATTGGAACTCCTGGTTTGATGGCATGATCTATATGAATCGTACTGAGCATTATCCATTATCAACCTATTTGCAATCCTGGCTTTCGATGATGAATCTCAGTCAAATGAATATGAGTCTTGAGCAAGCTCGCTTACTTGAACACGTATCGAATCGCTCGGCCAGAGCAGCTCAAATTTTTATAGCTTCAGTCCCAATTTTGTTAATTTATCCATTCTTTCAAAGGTATTTTGTGAAAGGGCTTGTCATCGGGAGTGTAAAAGGATAATTTGTAATTAACTTTTAGACAAGCTCCGCAAGGTTCTTTTGTCATTGCAGACAGGATGGAGATTACATGGGACTAAAATGGAATTCAATAATGATTAAGGTGTTTGTAGCTTTTGTACTTGTGATGTTACCACTTTACATTCTAGGAATTCGATCTATCTTTACGGGAATGAATCAAATGAAAGCCCAAATTGATGCAGCAAACATATCCAAGCTTCAATTCCACTACAGTCACATCGAATTTGAGATGTCAAGGATATCAAAACAAGTAACGGAGGCCTCAAACAATAACCTGTTAAATTTTTTTCCAACGACCTATCCTGTCTTGAACAATTATGAAGTCGCAAGCGCTATGAATCAAATCTATATTGAGTTAAGGCAAATTCTTGTTTCTAGTCCTTATATCAAGGATGTTATCTACTATGTGCCAGTTGCACATAAAACGATCAGTGCAACCAATTATATTTCCGATTATAAAAGTGAGGAAGCCTCTGCTCTCCTAAATAGCCGGGGCAATTTGCAAAGCTCGATTTCGGTGTATCAAAATCAGTTGTATTTCTTAATAAGTGTTCCATTCAATCTCAATAATTCAGTACAACCCAATTTCATGCTCGCAGTTCAATTGGACTCCGATGCTTTGTTTCATACATTGAATAGCTTTAATAATAAAGAAGAGGGCGGAGCAGCGATAATTTTTGGAGAGGGATCAGTGATTCTTGCTTCCGAAGGTGCTTTAAGCCAGAGTTATGGAAAATTGCCAGCAATGCAGGAGCGATCGGAATTAACTAATTCTGCTGGAAAGGCGAAGAGACTCGAAATAGATAATTCTGTTATTTATTATACTGACAACCCCGGATTCGGCATACGTCTTGTGGAATCGGTTCCGTTGAAACTGCTGCATCAGCCTGCTGTTAGTTATTTTCAGTGGCTTTTGATAATTACTGGAATTGCATTTGGGGTTATCATTCTCTTTTCCTACTACATCTGGAGAGCTATTCATCGACCACTAATGAAATTGATACGTGCTTTTCGATTTCTGGAGGATGGGCAAACCGACACTTTGCTTACACATGAGCGTAAAGATGAGTTTGGTTATCTCTATGACAGATATAATGGGATGCTCATTCGTTTACAAACACTTATTGAAGACAATTATATCCAGCGAATTCGTTCGCAAGAGGCTATTCTTAAGCAATTACAATCACAAATAACTCCTCACTTTTTATACAATAGTCTGTTTACAGTGAAACAAATGGCTGAGATGGAAGATGTGGATAGCATAAAGGAGTTTTCAGAATATTTAGGAACCTACTTCCGGTTCATTACTCGAAATGAGTCTCAGGAGATTTCTCTGGAGGAAGAATATGAACATGCCATTACGTATATGAGACTGCAGGAAATGAGATTTGCTCCACGGATCAAAGTAAGCTGGGAGGCGCTCCCTGATGGAACGAAAAAGCTGCCTGTACCGAGGCTGGTTCTTCAACCATTGATTGAGAATGCTTTTGAACATGGCTTAAAGGACACAGGCGGGAAGGGAGTCGTGGTTGTAACAGTCATCCAATCAGAGAGTGTTCTTGAAGTAGCTGTAGAGGATAACGGAGGTAGCTTGAACGAAGAAAAGTTGGAACGAATAATGGCGCTCCTTAAAGATCCGGATAACAAGGCGATTGAACAAGAAGTGACCGGGATGCTTAATGTACATCAGAGATTGCGAATCCGATATGGATATTCTTATGGAATTTATGTAAGTAGAAGTAAACTAGGTGGTCTGAAAGTTTCAATTCGAATTCCTGTATAGAAGTGAGGGGAATCAGATGTACCGCATGATGATCGTGGATGATGAAGCCCATATCGTTGAAGGTTTATATGAATTTTTTAGTAAAGACCAGTCCTTGGAACTGGATATATTAAAAGCTCATTCTGCAAAAGAAGCTCTTGACTGGTTGCAAGAATTTCGTATTGATCTTGTATTAAGTGATATTAGCATGCCACAAATGAACGGACTTGATTTGGTTAAAGAAATCGAGGCAAACTGGCCGCGTTGTAAGGTCATTCTGCTTACCGGTTATACTGAATTCGATTATGCACAGCGTGCTATCAGAAGCCCGGTAATCCATGATTATCTGCTAAAAACAGAAGGGATGGATCGAGTCAAACAAACCGTTAAAGCTTCGTTGTCGAGGTTGACAGAGGAACTTGAAACAAGTCACCAGAGTGTTTTGTTCAAAGAGAAGATGCCAAAAGTGTTATACGATTTACAAAAGACATACCTCAAAAGATTGTTAGAGCCGGAGCGAGGGGCCTCACGCATGATGGATGCATACTTCGATGCGCTGCAGCTTGGGTTTCGAGCTGATGAAAATGTATTAGTAAGTCTTGCAATGGTAGAGGACTGGGGAAAGTATGTTAAGGAAGACAGACATTTAATACTATACAGCATTGGGAAAATAGCGGAAGAACTCCTTGGCAAGCGCACAGTAGTCAAAGCGGCAGAATTAAACGAAGATGCCATCGCCATTCTAGTCCAGTCAACTCAGACCCATGCTTTTGGTGAAAAAAAACGACTTCTCACTTACGTTCATGGAACGCTGGAGTCCTTCCAAGAGACTTGCCGAAGCTTCCTGGGTTTGTCTGTCTCTGTGGCTTCTCTCGAGCATGCCCTTCCTTGGGCAGAAACCGCCAAGGGCGTCAATCGATTGCGCAAAGCGATACTTCGTGGTCCTGCTGTCGGGATGGAAAAATGGATGGTTGTATCTCTTGTGGACATACCTGCAGCGATAGAGGAACCAGATCGAAAGAAGGCAGCAGTGTATGTCCTTGATCTGTTATTTCAGGCCATTCTCAAACCGAATCGGATTGAAGCCGAACAACACTTCCAGACTTTGCGTGGCCTATACTCTAGCCAGGGACCAACGAACTCGTTTGACAAAATGCAAATACTGCATGCACTATCCAACCATTTGTTATTTGCTATAGAGATGATACATGTAGAGCTAGACCACTTGGATGATGGAGATCTGCGTTTGTTGACGAAGTTTGATTCGGGTACCAACTGGACTAGCTTATTAACTTTTTTTAGGGGATGGATAAACAGGCTGCTGGATTACCGAGAGCAAGAGACGGGAGAAACGACAGAAGTATCACGGCAACTGGATCTGATCCACCATTATATTCACAATCATCTTGAAGATAACCTGTCTCTGGCCATTCTTGCAGGCAAGGTGGGACTGAATCCGTCGTATCTTTCTCGCTGGTATAAAAAAAATGCAGGTGAAGCTCTGTCTGACTATATCAATCGTGTTCGTATTTCCAAAGCGAAGGAATTACTTGTTTCAAGTGAAATGAGAGTTTCAGACATATCTTCCAAGCTTGGTTTTACGGATCCCCACTATTTTTTCAGATTTTTTAAAAAAATCGAGAAATGTACACCAACTGAATTCCGTGAGCGTTCATCATTGGATACTAATAAGTTTTCACCTTAAAAGATACTCCAAGTAAACACAGTCCACTAGTGACGGAACAAATCGCCCCTTACACTAAAGAAGTAATTACAATGATAATCAGGAGGTCAGGGTGTATGTACAAAAAAAATAAACTATTGGTTGTATTGGCTGCTGCGGTCTTGCTCACGGTTACAGCATGCAGCAACAGCGATTCAAAACAAAGCACAGCGTCAAACACGTCAATAAGTGGAAGCGCTGTGGAGGATGGGCCTCTCGTTAAATATGATCCTCCAATCGAGCTGCGCTCAGTGAAGGCGGAAGTCGATAAAAGCCTGTTGCAAAGTGGCGATACTACAGAAGAAAATGTTTGGACAAGAGCATATAGCAAAGATTTGGGAATTGACATTAAGTACGACTGGATTGTAGCTCCTGGCAATGTAAATGACAAAATGAACGTGACGCTTGCATCGGGTGATCTTCCGGATCTTATGACCGTAACCACAACGCAACTTAAACAGCTCATCGATGCGGACAAGGTTGAGGATCTGACAGAGGTGTATAACAAATATGCGACCCCTTTGTTAAAAAAGTACGTTGAAGCGGATGATAAAATTGGGATGAAATCGGTTACGATTAACGACAAGTTATATGGTATCCCGAATTATACGGGAATTCTTGACAATGCCCCGGTATTGTGGATTCGTTCTGACTGGATGAAAAAGTTGAATCTTCAGGCACCCAAAACGACAGATGACTTGATTGCGATTGCCAAAGCATTCGTCGAACAGGATCCAGACGGTAACGGCAAAAACGATACGCAAGGCCTTATTCTTTCTAAAGGTTTGCAGCAGGAGAGCAATCTTCAACCAACCGGATTTTTTAACGGTTTCCATGCTCAACTAGGCATTTGGGTAAAAGACAGCTCTGGGAAATATGTCTACAGCAGCACGCAGCCACAAGTTAAAGAAGCACTATATAAAATGCAGCAAATGTACAAGGATGGACTAATTGATAAGGAGTTTGGTACCAAGGACGTTGCTAAAGCTTTTGAAGCAGCCAATGCCAACAAGGCAGGCATGTTCTTTGGTCCGATGTACGCACCATTTCAGGTCGGTGAACTTGTGGGTAAAGATAAATCGGTAGACTGGGCAGCTTTCCCGATTGTTTCAGCCGATGGCAAACCTGTTCTTGCACAGGAGCCTGCACCAAACTCCAATTCTTATGTCGTTCGCAAGGGCTATGAACATCCGGAAGCTTTGATAAAGCTCCTTAATTTTCAAGTCGATAAGATGTATGGAGAGAATTCTGCCACGGAACGAAAGAAATATACTGGTGATAACGATCAGGGCTGGCAAGGTGCGGTGGTCTCCATTCTTCCGCCAAATAAAAACACAGCCGCACAAGAGCATATTACAGAGGCATTGAAATCAAAAGATCCTTCCAAGCTAAATGTCGAGGAAAAAGGGTATTATGATAATATCCTCAAGTTCCGTAATGGGGATCGTAGCCAATGGTGGAATGAACGGATCTTCGGTCCTGACAGTTCTCAGGCAGTGCTTAAATATTATCGGGATAACAATCTGCTGATTAATGATGCTTTCATTTATGCGCCGACCGATGCTATGGATAGCAAGAAGGCAACGCTGGACAAGCTGGAGTTGGAAACGTTCACCAAAATTATTTACGGGGCTTCATCAATCGACGACTTCGATAAGTTTGTCAGTGACTGGAAAAAGTTGGGTGGAGATGCGATTACAGAAGAAGTTAATACGATTTTGTCCAAATAAGATTGAATACCCGGGCGGCTGAAAAGTCGTTCGGATTTTCTGATGGCATTTTCAAATAATATCTTGAAAAAACAATAGATTCTGCAATTTTCAAAATGAAAAGGAGGATTGAAATGCCATGAAGACTGTGATAAAAAAATCCGTTTCCATGTTACTCCTATTTATCATATCCATATCTATTGTAATGGTAGATGGAACTGTAAAAGCAAGTTCCAGTAGCACATCTTATTACATTGATGATGTGGAGGGAAATGATAGCTCTGACGGAACAAGTCCCTCAACTGCTTGGAAAAGCCTGGATAAAGTAAATGGGACAACTTTTCAGCCTGGAGACAAAGTTTTGTTTAAAGCAGGAGGAGTCTGGATCGGCCAATTGGCTCCCAAGGGATCAGGTGCAAATGGAAATCCGATTATTGTGGATATGTATGGTGACGGAGCTAAGCCCTTAATTGACGGAAATGGCCGATTTGGTGATCTCAATAATAATGGAGCAGCTGTCTTGCTCTACAATCAAGATTACTGGGAAATCAATAACCTTCAGATTACGAACAAAGCAACGGATGAGCAACCAAGATTCGGTGTATTAGTCAGATGGCATGACTATGGAACAGGGCAGCATGTCTATATCAAAAACTGTGATATCTATGATATCAGCGGAAAGTATACTGTAGCCACGGGTTATACAGGACAACGATTCCAGGGAGACGGCATAATCTTTGTATCTACTGGTACAGACTCGAAGGGAGTTCAGACCAATTTTAACGATATCCTGATCGAAGGGAATACACTTAAAAATATATACCGTACGGGTATTTCCATATGGAGCCAATGGGAAGATCGCCAGGGAGGACCGACCTATTATGGAGCCATCGGATTTCATAACACGGTGGGAGCATACAAAGCCTCAACCAACGTCGTTATTAGAGGGAATTCATTGGATACAATGGCAGGTGACGGAATTCTCATTAATACAACCGATCATGCATTGGTTGAGAATAATATAGTTAAGGACGCCAACAAGTTTTGTAATCCAGCTACTGATCCAAACGCGGGTATTTGGCCACACAATAGCGATAACACAGTGATGCAATATAATGAAGTCTACAATACAAGAAATACATCAGATGGACAGGGATTCGATGTAGATTACAATTGCAGCAATGCAATTTTACAGTATAACTACTCACACGATAACGAGGGCGGGTTCCTCTTGTTAATGGAAACTGCACATGCTCCAATTATTCGTTATAATATCAGCCAAAATGACAATAAAGCTCTTTTGGATTATAGGGCCTCATCCGCATTATTCAATAATAACACCTTTTATATGAAGGCGAATTTATCCAGACAAGGCTCCGGGCCAGATAGTGGGGCAACCTTTATTAATAACATTTTTTATGCTCCTGAAGCATTACAAATTTCATCCTGGGGCAGCGCTAATTATATGGCAAACAGTTATTATAATCTTAATTCTACACCGAACGATAGTTATAAAATCATGGATGATCCGCTAATGGAATCACCTGGTAATGGCACAGTCGGTCTGACAACTCCAACCGGTTACCAACTTAAATCGGGTTCGCCCCTAATTAACAAGGGAGTCAAGATTACCGATCGAACAGACAAGGATTACTGGGGGAATCTATTGGATGATGTTCAAGATATCGGAGCATCCGATACAAAAACGTCTGGTGGCACAGCCCCTGCCTCGTATACACCTGGACAGTCGCTGAATTTGGCGATTGGCAGTACAGTAAGCGCTTCATCCTCCCTGGAAAGCTGGGGCTGGAGTAAGGCAGCTGTAGTTGATGGACAGCGAAGCAGTATCAGTAATGCTAAAGGCTACGCAAGCGCTTGGGGACAAACTGCGAATCATTCGGAATGGCTCGAATTAAATATGGGAGCGCGTAAAACCTTCAATTCGGTCATCTTATTTCCGCAAAGCGGAGCAGAGGGATCCGGTTTCCCGGTAGATTTCAAAATTCAAGTCTGGAATGGTTCTGAGTGGCTGGACCGAGTGGTCAAGACAGGATATTCGATCAATGATGACGCAGGTCAAGTGTTCAGTTGGGGATATGCGGATACTACAGACAAAATTCGAATCTATGCTACAAGTCTGCAGAATCTCGGAAATGACGGTTACATGATGAAATTGGCAGAAGTTGAAGTAAGAAATGTTCAAAACACTTTATCTTCTCATGCTGCCGTACAAGCCTCCTCCTCCATTGAAAATTATGGGTGGTTCAAGAGTGCAGTTGTTGATGGAAAGCGTCAAAGCTCAAGTGGAGCAATGGGGTATTCAAGTGAACTGGGACAAAACAGTGATCACTCCGAATGGATAGAGATCACATTACCCAGTGCCAAAACATTTAATACGGTCACCTTATTTCCTAGATCAGATTCAAATGGCTCATTTCCGAAGGAATTCAAGATCCAGGTATGGGATGGCTCTAACTGGTTAGATCGTGTTAGCAAATCGGGATATTCTTTGAATCAGACGGCAGGACAGTTATTTACCTGGGGCTATTCAGATACCTCTGATAAAATACGTATTTCGGCAAGTGGATTGCCGAAAATTGGTTCAGATGGTTACATGCTTCAATTGGCTGAAATTGAAGTTACCCAGGATTAATTCTCTGTGATAAAGATAGATGCCTCCGAATTTTGGAGGCATCTAGTCATAGGAGGAGAGAAATGATGATCCGTAAGCTTGGAAAAAAGACTGAAAAAAAACGTTTTGCTATAGTGGCTCTAACAATTGGTTTGCTGTTTAGTGTAGTAGTTCTAATAAGTATTGTCCCTTCCAAAAAAGAAGTAATTAATGATGACGACATCGTTGCCTGGATCAATGATGAACCAATTGCGGTAGGGGAGTTCAATATGTACTTTCAGCGACATAAGGCTGCAACGATCTCTTTTATGAAAAATACTTATGGTGCTGAGATGACAAGCGACTTCTGGACTAAAAGCTCTCATGGCTTGGATACTCCTATTCAATTGGCCAAAAATGCCACATTGGATGAGTTAAAAAGAATTAAATATGAACAGATTCTATTGAAGGCATATGGTGTTGTGACGGATATTAGTTATTCCAATTTTATGATGGAGTTTCAAAATGAAAATAAAAGAAGAATAAAAATATTAAAAAAAGGCGGCATTGTTTATGGCCCGGAGCAGTATACCCGTAATGTCTATTATGAATATCTTCGAAGTATAGGATTAAACAAGCTAAAGCAAATTTTAGAAATGGAATTCTTGAAACAAAGCAGTTTTAAAATTGAAAAAAAGTATGATGAATTGAAAGACAGTGACCTCTATCTACGGGAGCCAGACACGATAACAGTGAAAAAAATTTCTATTCCCTATAGTTCTGATAAAACAAAGCAGGAAGCGGAGATGACTATTAAAAAAGTTGAAAAAAGAATTCATGATGGCGAGGGCTGGGAGGAGATCACGCGGCAGTTTAGCGAGGTGAATGTTAACAAAGAGGTTTTTGATGGTGCACATCAGCAGAATGATGGACGTTTGGGAGGATCTTATTTGAGTGTGATAAGTAATCTGAAACTGAACCAGGTGAGTGAAATTGTGGATTGGAACCATTCCCTCATCATGTACAAGGTGATAGGTAAAGTTAAAGGAGGGTACAAGCCGTTAAGTGATGTAAAACAATACTTGGCAGCAAAATCAGCCTCAGAAAAAATAGACCATCTCATCAGCGAAGGAATCGCCCATACAAAAATTTCAATCAACGCGCCTGTATACGATGTTCTTTTGAACTAAGATGTTTGGCAATCACATGTTATTCCTAAAAATATAAAACCATTTTCGTAAAGATATCAAGCTCGGCGAACTAAGTAGCCAGCGAAATCAAGGGCAAACCGTTATTTAAGGAGATGAGAGCAGTATGGAAACAGACCAAACAGCCGCTTGCTGTCAGAATAGCGTGGATTATCCTCACAAAGAGGAGAGAACTTTTGATTGGAAAGCTCATTGGATATGGGGCGGTTCGGAAGAGCTGCCGCGTAATGAATGGCGCTGCTTTCGTCGAGAATTCGAGCTGCAAGAATGGGAAGGGAGCTCAGCTCAGGTAACCATTACAGCAGATGCAAGATACGTCCTTTATGTTAATGGTATCCAATGTGGACGAGGACCCAATCGCTCCTGGCCTTTTGAACTTGACTATCATGTGCATGAAGTTGGTCATCTACTCCATGCTGGTAGCAATACGCTGGCTATTATCGTAATCAGTTATGGTGTGGCTACGTTTTCCTATGTACCGGGACGAGGCGGTCTGTTAGCACAACTGGACTCGGTTGTTTATGGCATAGAGGAACAAGTGAAATATCGAAACAACATCATCTCTACCGATTGCTCATGGCAGACAGCTATTCATGCTGGACATGTGCAAAGGTCACCACGCATGTCTTGTCAGCTAGCTTTTTCTGAGCAGATGGATGGGCGCCATTGGAATAATGAGTGGCTTAAAGCCGGTTTTAATAAAACAAACAGCAGTTCTGACGTGTTATGGGAGAATGCAATAATTATCGGTGAACCGGGTGATTCTCCCTGGTTGAATTTAAAGCCAAGTGATATTCCTGATCTTACGGAGCAGGAGGTATGGCCTGTTAGGGTGGAATCTTTTAAAGAAGTAACGCCGATCTCGCGAACTTGTTTTCTGGATATAAGGCAGGCTATGGAGCCTGCGGGTGCAGATCATGCGAATCCGGTTACATTTGCCGGCTATGCTGTGACTATAATCCACTCTTTTGAAGCCGGAGAGGCAACCATTGGGTTTGTTGGCTTTCCTGCGCTAAATGGGATTGCTCTAAATGGAGTATTTTATCCTGTTACGGCAATGGAGGGGGAGAAGCCCCAACGTTTTCAGCGTGTACAACTGAATGAAGGAGAAAATTTACTTCTTTTTGAACTGGCTGGCAGTGATCATGGGGGTGGGTTACATTTTGGTATTGACTCCTTAGTAAAATTTGAACTTGTATCTCCACTTGGAGCTGCTTTGACTAATTCTGCCTTTGCATTAATTGGCCCTTTTGTTAAGAGAATTCATATTGACCATAAGCCTGAGAAAGACGATACGTCTTTAAAATCCTACCGAATCTTTGGAGGAGATCAGGAGCTGGATGTGAATGCATTTGTCGGGGCTGACATCTTTCTGAGATGTCGCACGATGGAAGCTGCCTCAGAGCTGGAATTAGCAAAAGCGTGGCTGAGTCCATTCCCTGTTGAATTAATCTCTGAAGCCTCCGTGTTTGTTTCGAGTATCTGGAAAAGATACTCCATAGCAAAACCGGTATCTGAAGAGCTGCATCGTGTCTGCTTTTCTAATCAGCAATGTACACAACTTCCCGCTTGTATGGAGAGCGGTTACGAACTTATGCTCGACTTTGGAATGGAATACTCAGGGTTCCTTAGATTTGAAGTAGATGCACCAGAGGGGACAGTTATCGACCTATACGGATTGGAGTATATGGATAACGAGCGACGACAAGATACCTTCGGCCTGGACAATACGCTGCGTTATATATGCCGAGAGGGACGTCAGATTTACGAGTCACCCATCCGTCGTGGTCTTCGCTATTTAATGGTAACAGTGCAGGGAGCCCCTCGAGCTGTTCGACTATTTGGTGTTCAAATGCTGCAAAGTAATTATCCGTTGTCGGAAATTGGGCGATTCAACAGCTCTGATCCTTTATTGAATGAGGTATGGAAAATCAGTAAACATACGGCCAAACTTTGTATGGAGGACACCTTTGTGGATTGTCCGGCATATGAACAGGCATTCTGGGTTGGTGACAGTCGTAATGAAGCCTTAATCAATTATTATTTATTTGGAGCAAAAGATATCGTAAAACGTTGTTTACAGCTTGTTCCGGGATCAAGTTATCAGACACCTCTTTATATGGATCAATTGCCCAGTGGGTGGAGCAGTGTTATTCCCAACTGGACTTTCTTTTGGGTAACGGCATGTCTTGAATATGTAAACTATACAGGCAGTAAGCAGTTTGCCAGCGATATTTGGCCGAAAGTTCGTTTTACACTCGATCACTATCTGCAGCATGTAGATTCAAAGGGACTACTTACGATTCAATCCTGGAATTTTCTGGATTGGTCGCCTATGGAACAACCTAACGAGGGAACAGTAACTCATCAAAACGTTGTATTTGCTCGAACCTTAGCGGATGCCGCTTCATTGGCCGAGCTTGCAGGAGAGAAAGCAGCGGGAGAGGTTTATCGTCAGGCATCTGAGAGTTTATCCAAGGCAATTAATCAGTATTTGTGGAGTGAAGAGAGACAAGCTTATGTGGATTGCATTTATGCGGATGGAGCCTACTCTTGTTCCTTCAGTATGCAGACCCAAGTCATGGCACTGATTACAAATGTGGCTGCAGGTTCGCGTTGTGAACAATTAAGCAGTTATATGATATCACCTCCAGAGGATTTTGTGGCAATCGGTAGTCCGTTTATGGCATTTTTCTATTATGAAGCTTTGACACGGATCGGTAGAACAGATTTGGTGCTTGAAGACATAAGGAAAAACTTTGGGGAAATGATCAAATACGAGGCTACAACTTGTTGGGAATTGTACCCTGGTTTTGTTGAAAATCGCCCTAATCCTAAAGATTTGACTCGCAGCCATTGTCACGCTTGGTCGGCTGCACCCGGGTATTTTATGGGGGCATATGTCCTTGGGATAAAACCAACGAAAGTCGGCTGGGATGCAGTTCAGATTGCACCTCAGCCAGGAAATCTGGATTGGGCAAAAGGAACTGTGCCTATGCCAGGAGGAGGACGAATGGATGTGAACTGGAGCATTAGGGAGGAAAATGGTCAGCGTATATTCAGGCTGGAGGTCACTGCACCCAAGGGAATTGAAGTAGAGCTAGTTGTGCCGGAAGGCTATCAGGCTGAATGCATCCAGTCATGGCTGTAACCATTAAATGTAAAGGGAATAGGGCATGCCTTTGATGGCATGTTCTATTTTTCTGCTTTTATAGTCAGGAATATAATAATTAGTAAATAAAAGATACCTAAGGTCAAGATTACACACTATGGTAAATCAATGGATAAGCTTAAAATTTAAATGTAAGCGCTTTAATGAATGAGGGAGGAGGTTCAAGAGAGTGGCAGCATGGGGATTCTGAGTATGAACGTGAACATTCATTAATTGGGAGAGAAAATATTAATTTATAGTGGGGGGAAAACGGATGAATCTTATGTTCAGCAAAGCTTCAAAAACATCATTTTTCGTAGTATGGTTCATATTAATTTGGGGGCTATTTGGCGGAACTCAAGCACAAGCCTCTACAAATACAATAAATAATGGCCCGCATTGGTATGATACGAATGGGAATCAGATTCAAGCGTATGGCTCTAATTTTACATGGTCAGATGGTTACTTTTATTGGTTTGGCCTGAATTGGACAGGCAATAATACGGGGGGGAATAATAATTTTCAAGGAATGAATTGTTATCGATCTACGGATCTTGTGAATTGGGAATATGTCGGTGTGGCTCTTGCTAATCAAACATCTGGTGATCTAGGGCCCAATCGAGTTGTTGAGAACGGTGATGTTATTTATAACAATGAAACTAAAAAGTGGGTCATGTGGCTTCACATTGATAATGAATCATATGGTGAAGGTAAGGTCGGCATTGCTACGAGCGATTCTATCACTGGGCCATATACGTACAAAGGAAGCTCTAATATGCTTGGAAAATTATTACGTGATCAAACAGCCTGGGTAGATGATGATGGGACTGGATACTTGTTTGCGGATGATGATGTTAATGGTGCTAGAAACTTGAAGATTTTTAAAATGAATTCTAGCTACACCGACTTGGATTCAGAAGTCGCATCGTTGGGACACATCGAGGCGCCAGCTGTTCAGAAGGTGAATGGAGTCTATTATTTACTCAGCTCGGAACTGACAGGTTGGGCAACTAATCGGAATAAGTACCAAACGGCCACGTCGCTCGCAGGTCCTTGGTCAGATCGAGTAGATGTCGCCCCGCCTGAAACCAATACCTACAATACCCAGACACAGAATATCATCAGGGCAGGTAATACTTTTATTTATGTCGGTGGACGATGGGCTCAAGGTAATCTTGCTGATTCACGCTATATCATGCTTCCAATGACCGTGAATAGCTCTGCAAAAACCATGTACATTCCAAATTACTACGATAGTTGGAGCTTGAATTCTTCTGACTGGTCTTGGAGCGATACGTCAAATAATAAAGCTTTATTTAAAGCCGTAACGGCATCAAGTTCACTTGAGAATTACGGATGGGGTAAAGCCAAAGCGGTTGACGAAAGAAGAAATTCAATCAGTGGATTCATGGGTTATTCCAGTCAACTTGGTCAAAGCTCCAATCATACAGAATGGATAGAAATCAATCTTGGAGATGTCAAGACATTTTCCAAAGTTGTTCTTTATCCTCGCAATGACAGCGGACATGAAGGGGACGGTTTCCCAATTGATTTCAAGATTCAAGTGTGGAACGGATCCACATGGTTGGATAGAGTCAGTAAGACCAACTATACAAAGCCGGATCATTCAGCCCAAGAGTTTACATGGGGCTTCTCGGATACCACTAACCGGATTCGAGTACAAGCAACCAATCTAAGAACTGTAGGTAATGATGGTTACTTGATGCAGCTATCAGAAATTGAGGTATACTAAAGCTTGAATCAAGTGAGGGCGGCGTTTTGTGCCGTCCTTTTTTGTGAAGACGTGAAAATCAGATCAATAGGGGGAGGGGAACTGCAGACGTGTTTAGCGCAAGTAGGCCATCGGTTCATTAATAAAAGTATTTTTTATTGAACTTACAAATAAAAGCAAACCTTCTACCGTGAAGCTGAGTTTATATCCTAGGCATATCAACGAGTAAAGGGTGAAAGCGATGAACAATACATTTTGGAGGAAAATCTGCATCATTGGCTTCATTGCAGCTTTAACGATGGTGCTAATCATTTGTCTATTTGTTAATTTTGGTGAAGCACTCAACAAATCATATCAAATTCTAGGATAGTTCAATCTAGAGAGGCGGGTACTTATGCGAGAAAAATGGATGTTTTCTACTTTAACTGCTGTGTTATTCAGTGTTACTTTATTGACTGTTACAATTGATGGCACTTCAAAAATGCAAGCTTCCGAAGAAGATATGAGGAGGTCTTACACGGATTTAATGGAACCACTGCCTGCAAGCTTGGCATATGACAGTGAGCATCCTGATGAAATCTATGTTAATGATTGCGGTGTTTTTGTGAAAAGTAAAAAGTCTGATATCGACTATAGCGGCGAGATGGTGGTTGCGCATGATGTGCAGCAGGTGACGAAAGAAACAACCCTCATTGTTGCTTACGGTGCACAGTACATAAAACAGAGAGAGTGGAAATAATAAAGAGATCGCGCGAGCGAGAAGGACGGGTGGCAGGGCTGCTGGTCCTTTCTTTGTGCATTCAAAAAGTGGGTTTTCAGAAATTTACATCAATTATGTTTCAAATATATGTTGATAGTTTCATATATAAGGAGTATACTGATTTTAAATTTGAAGCAATATAATTTTAAATAATTGATTTGGAGATGTTCATATGAATCAAGCAAAACAACTGGTTGATACACAGCGTATGTTTTTTAATACAGGACAAACGAAACAAGTGCAGTACCGCATTCAGGCTTTGAAAGACTTGAGACAAGGAATTGAAAAGTACCAGCAACGCATTCTGGATGCTCTTCGAGCGGATCTGAATAAATCTGAAGCTGAAGGTTACGGTTCCGAGATTCGCATTGTATTGGGGGAGCTGGATCATGCGCTGGAGCATTTGCGTGACTGGGCTGCGCCGCGTACAGTACCAACAAGCTCGGTTATGCCGGATGCAGTTAGCACGATTTATCCTGAACCATACGGGGTTGCTCTGATTATTGCCCCTTGGAATTATCCGTTCCAGCTGGCGTTTGGACCTTTAATTGGTGCTATTGCTGCAGGGAACTGTGCAGTGATCAAACCTTCTGAGCTTACACCTGCAACGTCTCGTTTAATCTATGATCTTATACAGGAGGTATATCCAGAGGAGTATATTGCTGTTATGGAGGGCGAGGTTGAAACTAGCACAGCGCTGCTGAATGAGAAATTTGATTATATTTTCTTTACAGGCAGTACAGGAGTAGGTCGCATTGTCATGAAAGCTGCAGCAGAGCACTTGACTCCGGTAACGCTGGAACTCGGGGGTAAAAGTCCGGCGATTGTGCATCATGACGCGGATTTGCAACGGGCAGCACAACGTCTTGTACGAGGTAAATTCCTGAATGCGGGACAAACCTGTGTAGCACCGGATTATTTGTTAGTTCATGAGCAGGTGTATGATCAATTGATGGAACAGATCCAGACGGAGGTGCACGATAAGTTTGGTGATGACATGATGCAAAATGCCGATTTCCCGCATATCGTCAATACTCGTAACTTTGATCGTTTAGCTGCTTTTCTTGCAAATGGGAAAACAGTTCTGGGAGGCCGCTCGAGCCGCGACCAGCTCATGATTGAACCGACTGTTCTCACTGATATCGATTGGGATTCACCCGTAATGCAGGAAGAGATTTTTGGTCCTATTTTGCCTGTCTTCACGTATAGTGACCTGAATCCGATGCTTGATGAAATTGTACGTCGTCCGAAACCGCTGGCATTGTATCTGTTCACGGAGGATGAGGCTTTGCAGGAGAAAGTATTGAAACAGGTTTCCTTTGGCGGGGGCTGCATTAATGAAACTTTGTCCCATATGACCTCGCATTATCTGCCTTTTGGCGGCGTTGGCGAGAGCGGTATGGGTTCATATCATGGGCAGCAAAGCTTTGAAGTATTCTCCCATCACAAAAGCGTACTTAAACGCAATAAATAATTTTATATTGTCAAAAAGGTAGATAAATTTACTTCATTATACATGCGCATGTTTGTAACTTATGAAAGTGAATAAAAGAGGTTGTCCTGTAGTCAGGGCAACCTCTTTCATATGGCGTGAAATATAACAAATATAGAAACTAGTTGTATTAATGAATATCACGGAAAAGACCGATAACTTTGCCCAAAATGCTGACATGTTTCAAACGAAGCGGCTCAAGTGTAGCATTCTCCGGCTGCAGGCGGATGTGATCCTTCTCCTTATAGAACGTTTTCACTGTTGCTTCATCATCTTCAGTCATAGCTACGACAATGTCACCATTATCCGCAGTTTGCTGTTGACGAACAATGACATAATCTCCATTCACGATTCCTGCTTCAATCATACTGTCCCCGACAACGGAAAGCATAAACACCTTCTGTTCGCCAACATAGTGAGTTGGAAGCGGGAAGTAATCCTCGATATTCTCGGTTGCTGTAATCGGAACCCCGGCTGTAACCTTACCTACAACTGGAATTCGTGCAACGCTGTGGGCAAATTGATGAGAATGCTCCGACTCCTCCTGGCTCAAAAGCTCAATCGCTCTTGGCTTGGTAGGGTCGCGTCTGATCAGTCCCTTTTTCTCCAAACGATCCAAATGACCATGAACCGTGGAGCTGGAAGCCAGTCCAACAGCTTCGCCAATTTCCCGTACGGAAGGAGGATACCCCTTCAACCGGACTTCATTTCGTATAAACTCCAGAATTGCCTGCTGCCTGCTGGATATCTTCGACATACCGTATCAACCCCATTTTAGTAACGTTTGGGAAAATTATAACATAGAACCTCCGTTCGTACAAACATAAGTTCTAAACAAATCGCATGTTTTCAGTGTTTTTTTCGAAATTAAGACATGATCTGATAAGAACATATGCAATTCCTTGAGATTATGAATTCTGATAGCTGTCGATTGTTCTGCCAATGCTCGGTATAAAAAAATGGTTCTGCAGATGCTTAATATAGAATTGTTCTCCCAGGACTCAGTATGAATCCGTTCTCTCAAACTTAAATATTGAGTTGTGTTATCAAACTTCAATAAAAAGCTGCTTTATTTAGACTTAATAATGGGAGAAGTTTCCGTTGTCTGATAAAGGTCGTTAAATTATCGAAAAAAGAGCGAACAATTGTTCTAAAAAGTTGTTGAACAAAACAAATGTTCGTGTTATATTGATTCCATGAGATAGGAACAAACGTTTGGAGGCGGGATACACATGAGATATTCTACTTATCAAAGCATTTATGAACCGGTAAATTCAGCAGCTGTGAAGTCTAACATAGGGCAATTGAGAACATTTATGGCGCGTTTCAAGCTTTCCTCGGGATTAATCAAACTAGCTATAGCTTCATTAATCATATTTATAGGTTGCAGCACAGTACTGACCGTTTTTGCCGGCAACGAAAATGATTTACTTCCAGGGGGAAAGATCGCTGTATCTCAAGGGGAAACACTGTGGAGCATCTCTTTGGAGCATAAGCCAGCAGCAATGGACACCAGGGTATATATAGAAGCAATCAAAAAGGTGAATCAGCTGGAATCAACAACAATTCAGACTGGACAAGTTCTGATATTACCTCAGTTTGCTCAATAGAAATTCGTATCAACAGGCATTGCTGCGTACCAACTTGACAAGCAGCCCTTATCATGTCAAAGTTAATATGACTTTGTATTTTTGGAGGGGACAAGCTTGGATATAGATAGTCTGGTAGCACGTATTAATGAATTGGCTCGCAAGCAGAAATCCACTGGACTGTCAGAGGAAGAACTTGTTGAACGTGCCAAGCTAAGAGAGATTTATTTGGGTAACATTCGTAACAATTTCAGACAGCAGCTGGATTCAATTGAAATTGTAGATGACGACAAGGGCAAAGGCCACCAAGGCAAACTCAAACATTAATTCCAGAAACCTAAACATATCTTAATGATATTTAGGTTTCTTCATGCTATTTGAGGCTGCTTACTATAAAGGGGGAATATCGGTTTGCGTGTTGTTATGTAAGCCGATACAAGACACATAAGGGGGATTTACATGTCACGGCGTTCGTTCGAGAGAACGGTTCGGAAAAATTCGAAGCAATTGAATCAGCAGCGTAAAAAAAATGGTCAGCCAATTACGGGAAATCCAGGTGAAGATATTTTCAAGGGTAGAAGCCTGTTATTTCCTATCTTTCTAATTGGTCTTGCCTTTTTGTATCTGTTCATGAGCACTTTTTTAGTGAAGGCGCCTATGACAACGTGGGATTGGGTAACGATGCTGCTTTATGTATTCCTGGCAGTCATTTTTATGCTTCGTCGTCCTTACATTAAAATCAGCAGTAACCGGATCATTACAACGAAGGGCAATCGTGAACGTTCCATCGGGGTTGATGACATTATCAAATTCAGATTTGAACCGGGCACTGTAGTGATTGAACATAACAGCCGTGGCAAGAGATGGGTCTTCACCAAGCTGTTAAACCGTTACGATACGGATGCAATGACAGAGCGATTGTTGAAATTTGCAAAAGCACACCAGATCACCGTAGAAACCATTGATAAGTAATTAATGTATAAAGGGGCAGATGAGCAGCATGGCGTTGAAAGCGATTATGTTCGACCTGGATGATACTTTATTGTGGGACGAACGCAGTGTTCGAGAGGCTTTTCATGAAACTTGTTTAGTTGCAGCGAACGAGACCGGGGTTGACGCCGAAGCGCTCGAAGAGGCTGTTCGTAATGAAGCACGTGAGCTTTATGAGTCCTATGAGACATTTCCTTTTACCAAAATGATTGGAATTAATCCTTTTGAAGGCCTATGGGCTAATTTCACCGCTGGAGAGCAGCCGGAATTCCGCCAGCTGGAACAATTGGCTCCAATCTACCGTAAGGAGTCCTGGCGCCGTGGCTTGTTAAAGCTTGGTGTAGATCAGGAAGAACTTGCAGAGCGACTTGCTTCGCAGTTCGGGGCAGAGCGCCGATCCAGACCTCATGTTTATGAAGAAACAATGGATACACTGCGTCATCTGCATGGAAAATACAAATTACTGCTTCTGACGAATGGATGTCCTGCGTTACAGCAGGAGAAGCTGGATGGTGTTCCTGAGTTATCTCCGTTCTTTGATGAGATTATCATCTCGGGCAGCTTTGGGAGAGGCAAGCCCGATCCGTCCATTTTTCAACACGCTTTAAGCAAACTGGGTGTGAAGCCAGAAGAAGGCATGATGGTTGGAGATAAACTAACTACGGATATCCGTGGTGCGTTGTCTTCAGGTATTCGTGCAGTATGGATTAATCGCGAAAACAAAATCAACAATGAAACCTATTCCCCAGATCACGAAATTAAGCACTTATCTGAATTAGAAGAGCTGATTGCTAATTTTTAAGTGTGATTAAATTTTCTTTCTTTTCTCTTTAAATTAAACATTGGTTATGACATGAATGATATCGACTTCGTTCATGCATTAACCAGTGTTTTTTTATTTTCATCCAATTTATGAGTATCTTTTGCTTACTGTTAGAAGTGATTTGTATGATTTATTGGGAAAAATATTGAAATTAAGAAGGCTCTGTTTTAAAATAAAACTAACATACTAGTATGACTAGTATTTCAGAAGAGGTTCGTTGACAATGTCGTTTTAAATATCTAGCTCATCTGAACAGTACAGTAGCAGACAATCTGTGAATGGAAAAACAGAGTGCAACATGAATAGTAACAATGATTGCTGTGTTTTACTTCAATGAATTGTAAGCGCTTTATAAAAATTGTACTTGTTGGACTCATTCAAACATCAGCATGTTTCACTTGCTTCAGAAGCACATGCAGATATGTTTGAGTGTACATAAAAGATAATTTGATGCCGCTTACACTTGGTTTTGTAGTGGGGTGAAATGTACAACAGACCCGGTCTCTGCGTACTGAAGTAAGGCAGAAAGACGTCACAAGGTGCAGCACAGAATCTAGTTAATCAAGTTATGGATCGGAGTGAATGACACATGGAGTCAGAAACATCCAAGGCAACGTTACCAATGATATCTTCACGTAAAGAAAGCAGGCTGCAAACAGCGCTCATATTGATTCGTAAAGATTGGCAATTGTACTCACTGTTAGTTCTTCCCATCATTTATCTGATTATTTTCAAATACGGTCCGATGCTGGGCAATATTATTGCCTTCAGACGATTTGTCCCGGGAGGCAGTATATTTGGAGAGACCTGGGTAGGTTTACGTTATTTCAAAATGTTCATTGAGGACCCGACCTTCTGGCGAGTCTTTAGTAACACCCTGATGCTGGGCGGGCTTGCATTGTTATTCACGTTCCCGATGCCGATTATTTTTGCACTGATGCTCAACGAGGTGAAGAGCAAACGCTTCAAAAAGTTTGTACAAACGGCCTCGTACCTGCCACACTTCCTGTCCATCGTTATCGTGGCCGGTATGATTCTGCAATTGACAGCCGTGAATGGTTCAATTAACGGGCTTGTTGCTTTTTTTACAGGGGATAACATTCCGTTTATGCAGCGAGCAGAGTGGTTCAGAACAATCTATATCTCATCGGAAATCTGGCAGGGCATGGGTTGGGGAGCCATATTGTATCTGGCGGCGCTAACCACCATTGATGATTCGTTGTATGAAGCCGCACGGATTGACGGAGCGAATCGCTGGAAGCAAACCATTCATGTCACCATTCCAGGCATTTTGCCAACGATTGTAACGCTGCTCATCCTGAACATGGGTAACTTCCTGGCAGTAGGTTTTGAGAAAATCCTGCTCCTGTACAATCCGCTGATCTATGAAACTTCCGATGTAATATCGACTTATTTGTACCGTGTGGGTCTTGAATCCAGTAACTTCAGTTACGCTACAGCCATTGGTTTGTTTGAATCAGTGATTGGGCTGACTCTGGTGTTCACTGTAAACGCCATCTCACGTAAATTGACCGAGCGAAGCTTGTGGTAGAGGAGGAGCATCATGCAGGAATCGAGATCATACAAGGTGTTTAAGGTGTTTAATGTCACATTTTTGCTGTTTATCGTTTTTATTACGCTGTACCCGTTCCTGAACGTTGTTGCGCAATCCTTCAGCAGTGAAGCGTATATCAACTCAGGCAAGGTGAGTCTGTTCCCACGCGGGTTCAATGTGGATACGTATAAAACCATTTCCAAGGACGGCATGTTCTGGATGAACTATAAAAACACGGTCGTTTATACGGTGGTAGGTACATTAATCTCTATGTTTATGACAACGATCTTTGCATACGCACTGTCCAAGAAGAGACTGATGGGACGTAAATTTCTAACGATGTTTGCCGTATTTACGATGTTCTTCAGCGGCGGGCTTATTCCAAACTACGTGCTGATTAATTCCCTTGGCTTCAATAACACCATGTGGGCCCTGGTGGTCCCGGGTGCAATAAGCATATATAACATGCTGATTATGAAATCCTTTTTTGAAAACATGCCTGAAGAGTTAGAGGAAGCTGCTGCAATTGACGGTTTGAGCACTTATGGCATCTTGCTGCGTATCATTTTGCCTCTCAGTAAAGCGGTTATGGCTACGATGGTGTTGTTTTACGCGGTTGCACACTGGAACTCCTGGTTTCCGGCTTTCTTGTATCTGGACAAAAAAGAGCTGTTTCCGGTTACGATCTACTTGCGCAACATGATTGCCGGAGCGACGAGCGGGGCCACTGCCGGTGCGACCTCTGCGGATAACTTGACCCAGATTGCTGCCAACATCAAATCGGTGACCATGGTTTTGACCATCCTGCCGATTTTGACGATTTATCCGTTTGTACAGCGATATTTTGTAACCGGTATCATGCTGGGCTCTGTTAAGCAGTAACAACAGTAGACCTGGTTCAAAACAAAATAGATTAAAGGGGATGAACGGTTTGAGCAGAAAGCCACGAAAAATGCTTGGCAAAATGATTTTGGCAATGACAATGTCTGCTGTACTCGCTGCGTGCAGCAGCGGTGCTGGAACAGGGCCGGATGTCTCGGAGGTGTCAACAAAAGCCGCGATGGAGAGTTATAACGTCGGTGATACGTTCAAAGCAACGGAGCCGTTTAATCTGTCTATTTTGTACAGTGATCACCCGATCTACCCATACAAAAAAGATTGGATGTTATTCGAAAAAATTACAGAGTTGACGGGTGTCACGCTGGAACCAACAATTGTGCCGATGAGTGATTATCCACAAAAAAGATCCCTTCTGATCAGCTCGGGTGATGCACCGCTTGTTATTCCGAAGACCTACCCGGGGGAAGAGGCTGCTTTTGTATCCTCGGGAGCGATTCTTCCGATTAGCGACTACATTGATTTAATGCCTAACTTCAAGGATAAGGTGGAAAAGTGGAATCTGGAGCCTGATCTTGAAAGCCTTCGCCAAGAGGATGGCAAGTATTACGTGCTGCCGGGCTTGCATGAGGCCGTATGGCCGGATTATACGCTGATTGTAAGAACAGATTTGTTTAAAGACAACAATATTGCTATTCCTACAACCTGGGATGAGCTATATGAGGCTGCGAAAAAGTTAAAAGAAATCTATCCCGACTCCATTCCGTTCTCGGATAGCTTCAAGTTTAAAAGTACGCTCGGCATTGCAGCTACCGGTTTTGGCACCAAGGCTGGCTGGGGTTATGGAAACGGCTTGACTTATAAGGCAGATCAGGACGAATTCGTATACACGGCTACGACACCTGAGTACAAGGAACTGCTCACGTTTTTTAACAAGATGGTAGCAGAAGGGCTGCTCGATAAAGAAAGCTTCACACAAGATGATGATCAGGCTATTCAGAAGTTCGTATCGGGTAAATCCTTTATGATTAACGGCAACTCACAGACGCTGGTGCTGCATCGGAATGATATGAACAAAACGCTTGGTGAAGGCAAATTCTCGATTGCCAAAATTACTGTTCCGGGAGGACCCAAAGGACAGTTAATGTCTGGTTCAAGACTTGAAAACGGTGTGATGATCTCGGGTAAAATTAAAGATAGCGACCATTTCAAAGCTATATTACAATTCATTGATTGGTTGTACTACAGTGATGAAGGACAGGAATTCGCCAAGTGGGGTGTAGAGAACGAGACCTTCACCAAAGAAGGTGGAAAACGCAAATTAGCAGATGACATCAACTACAACGGTTTGAATCCAAAGGGAACCAAAGACCTTCGTATTGATTTCGGTTTCTCTGGCGGGGTGTTCGCTTATGGCGGAACAACAGATTTGCTGCAATCCATGTTTAGTGAAGAGGAGCTTGTGTTCCAGAAAAACATGCAGGAAACAAAAGAGGTTATTCCAGCTGAACCGCCAATTCCGTATTCATCCGAGGATCGGGAGCGTGTCACCCTGCTTAGCACACCGCTGAAAGACTATACAGACCAGAATACCTTGAAATTTATTTTGGGTGAACGTAAATTGTCTGAGTACGATACATTTATCAAAGAGCTGGAGAGTCAGGGCTTGTCGAACTATGTGAAGCTGGCCAATGACACTTACAAGACATATAAAGAAAACAAAAAATAACTCAACTTTAACAGCATAAGTTAATATGGAATGAAACGTTTGAGAACTGGATACCCGTTGTCAAGTCTTGGGACAAGTTTTGGTTTTTCAGCTTGGTATAAGTCAAAAAAGCGGCAGCCTAGGACGAGTTGTCCGAAACTGGCGCTTTTTTTTCATACATGTTCCATTTAGTTCAATTAGCTACCATATTTCATTTTCCATATTTCAGACCATTCTTTAAAACTCATTTTATTTACTTCCTCTAACGTTTGTCCTTCAAGTGAATAAGGAGCTCCCATCAGAACCGCATTTCCTCGAGCTGGCATGGAAGCTCCTCCAATGACATTCCCTTCACAAAGCATGACATTGACTGTAGTCTCCGTATTATATTTTTTTTCAAGAGGATGATTACTCACTGTAAACTGATAAATGGTAATTTCTTTTCCAAAATATTTATCAGGATCAACAGATTGAACCCCCCAGCTTTGCTGATAAGGTATGTTTTCGGTGCTCCCACTAAGTTTGCTCTTTTCTAAGATATATTTCTCAACTTGACCTTGCCTAGAAGTTATTTGATAACCATACTGTTCAAGATATTGTTCAGCGTTTTTATCGTCATCTGTAGCCCCATTTCCACATGCAGAAAGGAGCAAAAACAAAAGCCCTATAAGAACACTTATTTTTGTAATACGCATCATTTCATCCCCTCCTATAAATGTTGACGGCTCGAATCAACGCAGAGTTGCACTCACCCTATAAATGTATTAACAAAATACTTTCACCGTTTTTGGATTGCCTTGTTTTTTAAAAAAATTATTTTTACATCTATGTTTTAGCTTTGTCCACTGGATTTTGTCATGCTGTCTTCCGCCAAACGAGCCAATCGTTATTGCGAAATGGCTTCCTATCTCGTCAAGCGCAGCCATGGATCCAAACGCTGGGTGGAGTCTTTTTCCCAAAGTTTGATGCGGTTGTACACTTAAGTCACCGAGAGTTATTACCCTTCTACACATCAAGGGTTTGTTTGGAGCTGAGCTGCAATAGTTGAAAAAATAACTTGAAATATTTATGCCAAACTGCCGTTTCGCTAAAGATATTTAAGTGGAACGGCAGTTTGTGCTAATATGAAGGAATATGGCTGAGAGAAAGAGGTCAAGGCATGTCACTTAATCAGAAAATGAGAGGCTCGACAAGGGCTTATTCCTATAATTTGGTCAAAGAACGGATTCTGCATCTGGAGCTGAAACCCGGTACCAAGATTTCAGAAAAAGAAATTGCAGATGAGCTGCAAGTCAGCCGAACTCCGGTAAGAGAGGCTTTTATGAAGCTAGCAGAGGAAGAGCTGCTCGATATTATCCCGCAGAGCGGCACGATTGTGTCACACATTAACCTGGAGCATGTGGAAGAAGGCCGCTTTATGCGCGAGAAGATGGAGAAGGAGATTGTCACCCTGGCATGCGCTTCATTCCCGGAAGAATACGTATTCAGACTGGAAACGAACATTGCGATGCAGGAAGTGTGCGTAGGTAAAAACAATTTTTATCGACTGTTTGAGCTGGACGAGGAGTTTCATCAAATCTTGTTTCAGGGAACCGGGAAGCTGAGAACCTGGAAGATGCTGCAGCAGCTGAATATGCCGTTTAATCGGCTTCGTTTGCTGCGGCTTGCAGAGGATTCGAACCTTGAAGTCGTTATATCTCAGCATAAAGAGATTTTGCGGCTGGTGACGGAGCGTAAGACGGAGCAAGCTGTTCAGGTGATGGAAGCACATCTGCGGCTTGTCGTGGTTGAACAGGAGATGCTAAAGGCAAAATATCCTCATTATTTTATCTAGCCAACACATTATCTAGCGGACACAGAACAACCCCTGTTCCTAAGAGCAGGGGGTAGATTTATACATAGAACTCTTAAATTATATAATGAGGTGCAAAAATTCTGTTGTACGGTATAAAAAGAGATGGAATCATATCGCTAAGAGAGCCGAAGTCATCTTAGGCGTTCTTGATAAACGTTGGATCAGGATATGGATCGGCGATCCAGCCGTCTTTTTCGATAAACAGGCGCACGGCAATAATTTGTTTGTTCTCCATCAATGTGAAGAAATGCGGTGTGTTCTCGGGAACAGAAATGACGTCTCCAGGAGACAATTCTACATTAAAGTAACCTGTGTCATCTGTCGCCTTAATCACAAAAATGCCTTTACCTGCGACAATTGCACGAATCTCATCTTCTGCATGGGTGTGGATTTCTTCAAATTTAGCGAGCTTTTCTTCGATGTCGGGTGTTTGCTCTGAAAGAGTGATGACATCCCAGATTTGATAACCGCGGCGTGCGGCCAAATCCTTGATTTCGTAATCGTAGGTTTCTAATACCTGCTGCTTCTGATCATCCGTTAAGCCGAAGTTATTCTGCAGCTCCGGGCTTAATTTGGAAGCGTCCCATTTTTCGTATAATACATCATATTTGTTCAAGAAATTTCGAACGTTTTCGTCTCCAGTGATGCGTTCGTTCGTATTTCGGATAACAATTTCAGCCATGATCTTTCCCTCTTTTCCACTTGGATTAATTGATATTATATCGGATTGCCTGACTTTTGTCGATTCACAATTGGCCTGTATTCCTGTGAATTCGCCGCCATTCGGGAGCAAAACCGATCTTTCACAATAAGTAAGTTTCTGTTAAACTAAGATTTAACGTTTTGCGGGGGTGAAGATATTGGATAAGCTTAGTCTACACGATGCATTAAAACAACGAATATTAATCCTCGACGGCGCAATGGGGACGATGATTCAACAGGTGGATCTGACCAGCGAAGATTTTGGCGGTGAAGATCTGGATGGATGTAATGAAATGCTGGTGCTGACACGCCCGGATTTAATCCAACGAATACATGAGGATTATCTGGAAGCCGGTGCCGATTTAATCGAGACCAATACATTTGGTGCGACTTCTGTCGTTCTTGCTGAATACGATATTCAAGATCGTGCACGCGAAATTAATCTGGAAGCAGCCCGAATTGCAAAAGCAGCCGTGGATCGTTTTTCCACACCAGAGTCACCACGTTATGTCGTTGGCGCAATGGGGCCAACAACCAAAACGTTGTCCGTGACGGGAGGCGTAACGTTCCAGGAGCTGGTTGACAGCTATTTCGAGCAGGCTCTTGCTTTAATAGAGGGAGGCGTTGATGCGCTACTGCTCGAAACTTCGCAGGATACCCTCAATGTCAAGGCAGGAAGCATTGGCATACAGCAAGCTTTTGATCAAAGTGGCATCAAGCTGCCTCTGATGATCTCAGGAACGATTGAACCGATGGGTACGACGCTGGCAGGTCAGAACATTGAATCCTTTTATATATCCCTAGAACACCTTAACCCGATTTCGGTGGGATTAAACTGTGCGACAGGTCCGGAATTCATGCGTGACCATATTCGTTCCCTGTCTGGCATGGCGTCTGTCGCTGTGAGTTGTTATCCCAACGCAGGGCTTCCTGATGAAAACGGGAACTATCACGAATCTCCGGATTCGCTCGCACAGAAGATCGGGGCTTTTGCCGAACAAGGCTGGCTGAACATTGCAGGCGGGTGCTGTGGAACAACGCCGGCTCATATTCGGGCTATGCGTGACACGCTTGCCAAGTACCCCCCAAGAGAATTGAACGGAACACATCCGCCCGCATTGTCCGGGATCGACCCGGTATATGTCGAGCAGGATAATCGCCCTTATATGGTTGGTGAGCGTACCAACGTACTGGGTTCACGCAAATTCAAGCGGTTGATTGTCGAAGGCAAGTACGAGGAAGCTTCAGAGATCGCTCGGGCTCAAGTGAAAAATGGAGCACATATCGTTGACGTTTGCGTGCAGGACCCTGACCGTGAGGAAACGGAAGATATGATCAAGTTCCTTGAGCTTGTTGTCAAAAAGGTCAAGGTGCCGCTCATGATTGACACCACAGATGCGGCAGTTATTGATACGGCTCTTCAATATTCTCAAGGGAAGGCGATCATTAACTCCATTAACCTTGAGGATGGGGAAGAAAAGTTTGAGCTGGTCACCCCGCTGCTGCATAAATACGGCGGAGCAGTGGTTGTCGGAACCATTGATGAGCGCGGTCAGGCGATCAGTCGTGAGGACAAGCTGGAAGTGGCGAAGCGTTCGTATGACCTGCTGGTGAACAAGTACGGCTTGAAGCCGGAGGATATTATTTTTGATACACTGGTATTCCCGGTGGGCACAGGAGACGAGCAATACATCGGTTCTGCCAAAGAAACGATTGAAGGCATTCGTATTATTAAAGAAGCCATGCCGGAGTGTCACACGATTCTCGGAATCAGCAACATCTCCTTTGGTCTGCCCGAAGCGGGCCGTGAGGTGTTGAACTCCGTATTTCTGTACGAATGTACCAAGGCTGGACTGGACTATGCCATCGTAAATACCGAAAAGCTGGAGCGTTATGCATCCATTCCGGAAGAAGAGCGCAGACTCTCGGAAGAGCTTTTATATAACACAAATGATGATACACTTGCAGCCTTCGTAGCGGCATTCCGCAACAAAAAGGTCGAGAAAAAAGAGAAAATCTCCAATCTTTCGCTGGAAGAACGGCTTGCATCCTATGTGGTGGAAGGCAGCAAAGAAGGGCTGCTGCCCGATCTGGAGCAGGCTCTCGCCAAATATTCCGCGCTCGAAGTGATCAATGGTCCATTGATGCGGGGCATGGAGGAAGTCGGACGTCTGTTCAACAACAATGAGTTAATTGTAGCAGAGGTGCTTCAAAGTGCAGAAGTGATGAAGGCTTCCGTAGCGTATCTGGAGCAGTTTATGGAGAAAAATGAAACTTCCGTAAAAGGAAAGATCATTCTGGCTACCGTTAAAGGGGACGTACACGACATCGGCAAAAACCTGGTGGAAATCATCTTGTCCAACAACGGTTACCGGATCATTAATTTGGGTATAAAAGTACCACCAGAGCGTATTATCGAGGCTTATCGAGAAGAGAAGGTTGATGCGATCGGCCTGTCAGGGCTGCTTGTTAAATCGGCTCAACAGATGATTCTCACCGCTCAGGATTTGCGTACAGCTGGCATTGATGTGCCGATTATGGTCGGGGGAGCAGCGTTAACACGCAAGTTCACCAAAAACCGCATTCGTCCTGAATATAATGGTATGGTTGTGTATGCGAAGGATGCAATGGATGGTCTCGATCTGGCGAATAAGCTGATGAATCCTGTTACGCGAGAAGCGATGCAGGCCGAGATGGATGCGGAAAAAGAAGCCGATGCTTCCAGTGCAGGTGAAGTTCAGGCACTGCCTGAGCTTACACGGGTGGAGCGCTCAGCGATCTCCGCTGATCATCCGGTGCTTGTGCCGCCTGATCTGGAGCGGCATACACTTCGCAATTATCCGCTGTCTCACATCCTGCTGTATGTGAATATGCAGATGCTGCTGGGACATCATCTGGGGCTGCGCGGCTCGGTTGAGCAGCTTCTGGCTTCAGGCGATCCCAAGGCTACCGATCTGAAAGCGGTTGTGGATGGCATTATGCAGGAAGCGGTTAGAGACGGAATTATTCAGGCGCATGCCATGTATCGTTTCTTCCCGGCCCAGTCGAGTGGCAATAGCGTCATTATTTATGATCCGCAAGATACAAGCAACATTCTGCATACCTTTACGTTCCCGCGTCAAAAGGTAGAGCCTTTCCTGTGCTTGTCCGACTTCCTGAAGCCGGTTGAATCCGGTGAAATGGATTATGTTGGTTTCCTTGTTGTCACTGCGGGACATGGCGTACGTGAACTTTCTACGGCTTGGAAGGATCAAGGGGATTATCTCCGTTCACACGCTCTGCAATCGGTAGCGCTTGAAGTAGCGGAAGGTTTGGCAGAACGCGTGCATCATATGATGAGGGATATATGGGGTTTCCCGGACCCGGCCGACATGACCATGAAGCAGCGTCATGGTGCGCGTTATCAGGGTATTCGTGTGTCCTTTGGATATCCAGCCTGCCCGGATCTGGAGGATCAGGGACCGCTGTTCAAGCTGATGCAGCCTGAAGATATTGGAGTAGAATTAACGGAAGGTTTCATGATGGAACCGGAAGCATCGGTGTCTGCGATGGTATTCAGCCATCCTCAGGCCAAATATTTTAACGTCGAAAAAGCATAAAATCGTTAGTCGTCAAGCAAGCCCTCCGCATGGTCGGAGGTTTTTTGCTGGCAACAGAAAGAGGTGCGATCCAGAATGGAACTATATTTCCTGGGAACGAATGCTGGTGTACCTACGCTGCAACGGAATGTAACGTCTATTGGGCTCCGTATGTTGGATGAACGCAGAGCTTTGTGGTTGTTCGACTGCGGGGAAGGAACACAGCATCAGATTTTAAGCTCACCGCTTAAATTAAGCAAATTGGAAAAGATTTTTATCACTCATCTGCATGGTGACCACGTGTTTGGATTGCCAGGTCTGCTCTCCAGCAGAGCATATCAAGGCGGAACAACTCCACTCACGATATATGGACCGCCAGGGACAGAGCGTATGATCAAAACGACGATGGAACTTAGTCAGTCGCATCTGAACTATGATCTGAACATTGTTGAGCATACGGGCGGCATTGTCTTTGAAGATGACAGCTTTGTTGTAGAGGCCGCCTTGCTTGAGCATCGGATTGACAGTTACGGGTATCGCGTGACAGAGAAGGATCGTCCTGGCAGTCTTGATCCTGCAAAGCTAGCAGCATTTGGCCTGAAGCCGGGTCCCTTGTTTGGAAGATTAAAGCGGGGGGAACCGATCTTATTGGATAGCGGAGAGACCGTGCGTCCCGAGGATGTGCTGGGAGCACCCAAACGCGGAATGGTGATCACCATACTGGGCGATACCCGTCCTTGCGCTAATGTTCAACCCCTGGCACAGAATGCCGATGTCCTCGTTCATGAAGCGACGTTCATGCATGATCTTGCGGATACTGCTCATGAGTACTACCATAGTACATCCATAGAAGCGGCGGAAGCGGCCCGAGCGGCTAATGTGGGTCAGCTTATCATGACTCATTTCAGCTCACGCTACAAAGATGAAGAGCAGCTTCAACCGCTTTTGGAAGAGGCTAAATCTATTTTCCCGAACACAAGGCTTGCTGATGAGCATCAGCTTATTCCTGTTGTTCATCGTGAGCAGCACTCATTACCTTCAGACTGAGGGCTGGGGATTAAAGGCAAGTCATGGTGCAACACGCGGAGCTGAACCGTATGTGATGATGCGCGAAATGCACGATTTCAAGAACCGGCGAATGAGACGGGACTGAGGGAGAATTGTTCCCGAGGTCCCTTTTGCAATCTGGTCAAAAAGCGTGTAGGATGGGCAATATGAGCAGGGAAATGATCTGAATTATTTTCCGGGAAAGCGCAGGAAATGACAAGCTTGTACAGCAGGCGCGCGCGAGAAAACGTCTGAGTTCGATTTGGTTCGACTCGTTATGTGTCTCTGTTAACAAAATTCATCCTGTATGCCTGAATACATATGATATAGGTTTGTTTTCATGCATTTTTTTAATGGCATAAACGGTTAATGGATTGAAGAAAGGAAGTGCTTGTATGATCAAAGCTTATCTGATCGATCTGGATGGTACACTGTATCATGGCAGACATCGAATTGATGGAGCTGATCAGCTTATTCGCACACTGCAAGAACAAGGTGTGCCTTATTTGTTTGTGACCAACAATTCCTCGCGTACACCTCAAGGTGTGGCGGATCATCTAAACGGCATGGGCATTACCGCTGATGCTTCTCAGGTGTGTACCTCTGCGGTGGCCGCGGCTGAATATGTTGCAGCAGAAGCTCCGGGAGCGAAGGTGGCGTGTATCGGGGAGATCGGCCTGATTCAGGCGATTAAGGATGCTGGTTTGGTTCTGACAGAGGATAACCCGGATTATGTAATCCAGGGGATTGACCGTGATTTTTCCTATCTAAAACTAACGAAGGCTCTTCGCTGGATTAATGGCGGAGCTCAGTTTATTATGACGAATCCGGATTTACAGCTTCCGGCTGATGACGGTCTAACGCCAGGTGCAGGTACAATTGGAGCAGCGATCGAGGCGGCAACGGGTGTACAACCCGTCGTTATCGGCAAACCTTCAAGTATCATTATGAGATCAGCCATTCGCCGTCTGAACCTGAAGGCTGACGAAACGGCGGTTATTGGTGACAATATGCGTACAGATATTGCTGCAGGTGTAGCGGCCGGCTGTGAGACACTGCTTGTGCTGACGGGTGTGACAACACGTGATAATATGGATGGTCATATTCAGGCGGCCAAGGCACGTCCTGATCATGTTTTTGAAGATTTGCATACACTGATTGCATGGCTGACCGAACAGGCAGACCCAGCTTCCAAGAAGGAGTAGATAAAGAATGCCAGAGTTGCCGGAAATGGAAAACTACCGGACGTTACTGTCCGAGCATATACTTGATAAACTGATTACCGGTGTCGTTGTGAATCGGGAGAAAACGATTAATACATCAACGGACGTTTTCGTAAGTGAACTGACGGGTAACCGCATTATTTTTGTCGAACGCAGGGCAAAACATCTGATTTTTCACCTCGCGAACGGCAAACGTCTGGTGCTTCACCTGATGCTGGGCGGCATGCTGTTCTGGGGCACGGAGGACGAGCGTCCTGACCGCACCACACAGGTAGAGCTTCAATTTGGAGATCATATTCTGTTTTTCATCGGCTTGCGTCTCGGATATCTGCATCTGATGACTTCGAAAGAAACGGAAGCAGCCATGGCTGATCTGGGCCCGGAGCCGCTGGACCGGCGAATGAATCTGGAACGCTTCGCTTCCCTCCTCAAAGGACGCCGGGGAACACTCAAAACAACGCTGGTGAATCAGCATATTATTGCGGGCATTGGCAACTGTTATTCCGATGAGATTGCTTTTGCAGCGAGTCTCAGACCAAGCTCCAAAACACAGAATATCGCGAGCTCGCCCGAGTTGACGGAGCGTCTGTATCATGCGATGCAGTCCGTGCTGCGTGAAGCCGCATCCGAGGGTGGTTATATGGAGATGCCTTTGATGCAGGGAGATACTAAAACCGGAAAGTTTGACGAGCAGTGTCGGGTGTATGATCGGGAAGGCGAGGCTTGTCCGCGCTGCGGGGGAACCATTGAGCGTGTTGAAATTACGGGCAAAAAAGCATTTTTCTGTCCGAACTGTCAGCATGAGGCCTAAAACCGGCATCGGGGCACATGTCAGCACCAGAGGGGGATTTGTACAAGCGGCCAAACGGGCATATGAGATGGGAGCAACGGCTTTTCAGTATTTTCCGAAAAACCCGCGCAGTCTCAGCTTGAAACGCTTTGACCCGAAGGATGCTGCTCAGTGCCGGGATTGGTGTGAAGCGCATGGACTTGCCTCCATTGCCCATTCACCTTATCCTACGAATCCGGCGCTTGGCATGACCCGTGGAGAGGCGGGTTTTCATGCTGTAGTTGATTCCATACGTAATGATCTTGAAATCTCGGATGCGTGCGGCTCGGTGGGAACGGTTGTTCATTTTGGACATCTTCAGGCCAGAGACCCGCTGGAAGGGTACCACAATCTGATTCACTGTCTGGATACTGTACTCGAACGGTGGCAGGGTGAAGCCAAGATTTTATTGGAAAATCAAGCGGGCGATCATGGGCCTATGGGAACAACGATGGAAGAGATGATACAGATTCGCAAGCTAAGCCGGTACCCGGAACATATTGCTTTTTGTTTCGACACATGTCATGCTTTTGCTTCAGGGATGTGGACTGCCGGAGATGAGGCGGCTTTACTGGATAAGGGCAGGCAGCTTGGGTACTGGGATGCACTGGCGGCTGTTCATTTTAATGATTCCAAATACGCCTCCGGCTTGAACAAAGACAGGCATGCGAGGATTGGTCAGGGAGAGATCGGTTATTCTTCCATGCAAAGTCTGCTGCAATCTCCGGAGATTCATCAATCGGTTGTTGTGCTGGAGACAGAAGCAGGAGAAGATGGAACGCATCGTGAGGATATAAAGATCATGCGTTCCTGGTTATAAGTTGGGGAGGTGCGAGACGATGCATGTTTTTCTGGATGATTATCGTTCTTGTCCAAAAGGGTTCGTACTGGCAACCAATGCTGAGGAATGTCTTATGCTCCTGAGAGAAGGGGATGTAGACATTCTGTCGCTGGATTATGAGCTTGGGCCGGATTCGATGAACGGTGGTGAAGTGGCTGCAGCGATTGTACGAGAAGGGCTGTATCCGCGTCAAATCTATTTACATACTTCAAGTATGTATGGAAAACGTCAGATGTACGAGATGCTTTACAGCAACAAACCTGATTCGGTGGTTATTCATAACGGGCCGATGACGGGTGAAGTAATGCTGCGTGTGGCTGCAGAGGCTGAGAAGTTATGAAGCCGATCACATCGAAATTGCTAATGCGCGGTGTATGGGAAGGCGTGCCTCAGGCTGTTTTTATCTATACTCCGTTGTGTGGAACGTGCGCGGCGGCTCGCCGTATGCTGGAGGTCACAGAGCATATGCTTCCTGACAACATTTTATATGAGATGAACATTCATGACATTCCTGAACTCGTGCAGCAGTTCCAGATTTCAAGCGTACCTGCGCTGATGCTGTTTAATGGGGAAATGGATGTACCCTCGATGGTGTATCGCATGAATTCGGTGGAGCATCTGCTGAATGAAATTCGGAAGGTGGTAGTGAGATGAGTATTGTCGCTATGGAGAAAATTTCGCTGCGCCGTGAAGAGCATCAGATTCTGGAAGACGTACATTTACGAATCGAACCAGGTGAACATTGGGTGATTCTGGGCCGTAATGGCTCAGGCAAAACCACGCTGCTGGAGATGATGAACGGATATCTTTTCCCAAGTCAAGGTCGTATTGAAGTGCTCGGCAATGTTTATGGACAATGCGACGTCAGGGAGGTTCGCAAAGAGATTGGTTATATCAGTCAAACGCTGATTGAAAAGCTGACCTTGCGTGATCCGGTGTGGGAAGTTGTCGCTACAGGAGCTTATGCCTTTTTACGCTTTTACCAGACGATTCCTGATGAAGTAAAGAACAAGGCCATGCAGCTGCTGCACGACATGGGTTTTACCAAGCTGGCGAATCAGCCGCTGGGCACGTTATCCCAGGGAGAGCGCAAAAAAGTCATGCTGGCACGTTCATTGATGGCTGAGCCAAAGCTGCTTATTATGGACGAGCCCTGTGCCGGTCTTGATCTGTATGAACGCGAGAAGATGCTGATCGAGATTGATCGTCTGCGCCAGCGAAATATGACGGTGGTATACGTTACTCACCATGTGGAGGAGATCGTACCTCTTTTCACACATGTTGCTCTGATTCGTGACGGACGGATTGCGGCTGCGGGGCCGAAGCATGAGGTATTAACAGAAGAAACAATTAAGCATACGTATGATATCCCGGTGGATATACAGTGGCATGAAGGCCGGCCGTGGATACGCGTACGTTCTGGAGGGTAACACAAGTTGAGTAAACAATCGTCATGGGGAGAAGGCAACTTTTCCCGTTTCATATGCACTGCCAATCATGGCTTTGCGCCTTATGCTCAGGAGGAGCTGCGCCGAGCATTCGGAGCAGTGAAGAGCACTGTGCTGGTACCAGGTGAGATTCTACTCGCTGGCCTGCCTGCTGGAGAGGAAGAGGTTTCGGTCAGGCTGCTGCAGGAGTCTCCAACGTTTTTACGTCATATTCAGCCTGTGCAATTTCAGGAGAATACAGAAGATGCTGCGCAGTCGCTGGAAAAACTGGTGGCCTTCATTCTAAATCATAAGCAATTGTTCGGTGCTCAGGTCGTTCTGCAAACGCGTAAAACAGAAGCTTCTTTCTGGCGCGAAAATGCGGCTTCCTTGAAACAAGCGCTGACAGAGAAGCTGGATGAACTCCGATGTGAGTGGGTTATTCGGGACGCCGAGTATGTTATCTCGGTATTTGCTGCGGATGACATGTTATATGCCGGTGTGTCCAGACCTGAACAGAATCTGTCCGACTGGAGCGGCGGGGCCGTTCGTTTCCAGAAGGAAGAAGGACAGATTTCACGCGCCAAGTTCAAGCTGCTTGAAGCAGAGCAAACGTTTGGCATTGATTTTACTTCTTTTCACAAAGCACTGGATATCGGGGCAGCGCCAGGAGGCTGGACATCGTTCCTGCTGGAGCGCGGACTTGAAGTGACTGCTGTTGATCCTGCCAAAATGGATGCAACTCTGCTGGCTTCGCCCAAATTGACGTTTTTGAAAAAAAATGCAGGCGATGTCCGCTTCCGCGAAGGAGAATTCGACTTGCTTGTATGTGATATGAGCTGGAGTCCCAAGCTGATGAGCAGGCTCGTATCGGATTTGTTATACAGCTTGCAATCTGGTGGGACCGCTATTGTAACCGTAAAATTGCTGCATAAGAAACCGCTCGCGCTGATCAAGGAAGTCATTGATACGTTTGAGCGTTCACGCATGCAGATTCAGCGTTCGAAGCAGCTGTTTCATAACCGTGAGGAGATCACGCTCTATATGATTAAATATTAAATCGTATATGTTATGAAATTTCTGCTTTACAACGAATGATGCTGTATACTATAATGATACCAATATTAACCATAACGTTACAAATTTTGAGGGAAAGCATCCCGAAGTGAACTTAACCAGCATGCTGGTTGGTTCGTTTCGGTGAAGCTTTCCCTTTTTTGTGCTGTGTGGAAGGAGGTAAACCTATGAGATATCCGGTCAGGCTGGAACGCGGAAGCCTGCTGGGAGGAAGATATCGTATCCTGTCGGTGCTGGCATCAGGCGGGATGAGCCACGTGTATGAGGCAGAGGATCTGAAGCTGCCAGGGAAAATCTGGGCTGTGAAAGAGAGTATAACGCAGATGCCTTACGAGGGGAGTGTGGAAAGGGAGGCGGCGCTGCTCACATCGCTGCGTCATCCGAGACTTCCGCAAATTGTTGATTTTTTCGCACCTGATGAAGAAGGGTATACGTACCTGGTGATGGAGTACATCGAGGGTTTGACGCTTAGCGATTACATCAAGCAGTGCAGGGGTCAAATCCCGGTACAGCAGTTTGCTGAATTTCTGCTTCAGCTGCTCGATGTACTGAGTTACCTGCATAATCTGAACCCGCCTGTCATCTACAGGGATATGAAGCCGTCTAACATTATGATTACACCAGAGCATGAAGTGCGTTTAATTGATTTTGGCATCGCTCGCAGCTACAAAAGGCAGCATACAGAGGATACGATCAAGCTGGGAACCGCAGGGTTTGCAGCACCCGAACAATATGGTTCAGGGCAAACGGATGCCCGCTCTGATCTGTATGGTCTTGGCGCTTTAATGTTATATCTGATGACAAGCGGAGCTTATACCGAATGGATTCAAGGGGTCGAAAGCTCGATACGAAGTGATGTGCCTCGCACCTATATTCCTGTAGCAAGGCGACTGTTAAGGCATAACGCCGAGGAACGATTCCAAACGGCTGATGAGGTGAGGAAGGAGCTTCTGCGAATACCGGGAGCGGCAGTTATTGCCTCTGCTTCTGATTCACAGCTGATGTTTAGTGGAGGGACCAGAGTTATAGCATTAACAGGAACCTCTGCCGGAGCAGGAGTGACCCACACCGCAATAGCCATCAGCCATTTTCTGGAGCGGCAGAACTATAAGGTTGCTGTGATTGAGATGTCACCACGTTCCCAATCGTTTGCTCGCATTCAGCAAGTCGTGCAAGGTGGGAAAGCTGTATCGACAGGAAGGAAGTTTGCCGTGGACGGTGTGCATTATTGGAAGCAGTCTGGCCGAGCGGATATTTTATCCCTGCTGGGTGGCAGCTACCAGTTTATTGTAATGGATCTCGGGAGCGGTCAGGACCAGAATCGGCTGGAAGAGTTTCTACGTGCGGATCTGCCCATCGTTGTCGGGTCGGGTGCAGAATGGAAACAGGCCGAGATTACTGCTTTTGTCCGCACACATCACCGCTATCCCCAAGATAAATGGATATATTGTCTTCCGCTTGCTGCAGCAGAGGCTGTGGAGCGTGTACGCAGAAATCTGGATACGTCCAGTGTTTACGGACTGCCGCTGCAGCTGGACCCATTTGACAAGGACTCACATATGGATAAGGTGTTTTCACATATTCTGGGACATCTGCTGGCAAGGCAGCCCAGAAAACGTTCTTTTTTTTCACGAAGAAGACCAGTTGAATAGAGAAGATAACGAAAGGAGAGCCTCTTTTGTCCAAATTAAGAAAACAAAGTCGTGAGCGGATTTACGCAGGGCTGATTGGAGCTGGAGCGGTGGGTATGTTCTTTGCGGGATACGTGATATATGAGGTCAAAACTGCCGAGCATGTCAGGTCAGTGATTGAAGCCCGTTACGCGTCAGCATACGAGGAAAAGCAGGCTGAATTGTTACAGCAGTGGAATTCAGGAGCTCAGGGCTGGGTAACAATCAGGGATATTGAAGCTGGTGAGCCTGTCTTGCCCGATGATCTGAAGCTGGTAGCAATACCTGATGCGCAGGCCCCTCGAAATCTGTGGTCCAGTACAAAGAAGCTGCAGGGTCAGGTAGCCAAGATTGAGCTGAAAAAAGGAACAGCGATTACGACCGAAATGGTCTATGAAGATACGCCGGCTCCATCCGATTTAAGAAACCGCGAGCTGCAGGTGGTACTGCTGCCTTCCTCTTTGGCTAAAGGAGATATGATCGATATACGGATTCAGTTTCCAACCGGACAGGATTATATTCTGTTATCCAAGAAAAAAGTGGAGCGGCTAAATGCAGCAACTTTATGGGTTACGATGACTGAAGAAGAGATTTTGTCACTGTCCAGCGCAATCGTAGATGCTTACTTACATAAAGCTTCAATCTATGCTCTGACGTATGTTGAACCACAGTTCCAGACAGCGGCTATTCCCACATATCCAGCCAATTCCGAAGTGTTAAAGCTGCTGGAGAGCGATCCGAACATTGTGCGGCATGCCGAACAGGAGTTAACCAGACAGGTCCGCAGCTCGCTCGAAAGCTCGTTAGCTGCTTCCATGTCTGCACCATCCAAAGGCGTAGAACAGGATGTTGCACAATCGTCGGTTACATATAACAAAAGACCGTCCGCACAAGAGTCATCATCGGCGGGAACCTTTTGGAACGATGGTTCAGGAAGTACATCGGATCAAGCGGGGAACGCATCAAATGTTCTCGATTCCTCGACACTTGATGAGCAGCAGCAACTGTTAACGGGAAATGAGTAGATTTTGAGCCAAGAAGGGAGTGCTTTTTCGTGCATATATGGATGCTGGCAGGTTTATGTGAGAAACATGATTTAATGTTATACCTGTGCAAAATACTTGCTTCAACGGGTAAGCGTGTTCTGCTTGTCGATGGTACGCTGCAGCAAAAATATGGACACAGTGTTGGAGATCATCGTCATCAGTCACTGCGAATTGTGGAATTTGAGGGCTTTGATATTGCATGTCAATTTGTGACTTCAACGGCAGTAGAGCAGCATTTACAGGTAAACGGCGACAGTATGGAAGGATATGATTATGTATTATACGACCTGGAGACGTTACACTTTGCTTCGCGAAATCTGTGGCTTGCGGCAGAGGTGCGTGTCTGGGTAAGTGATTATGAAAGGTACAATCTGGAACGCGGCAAAGCATGGCTGGAGCAGCTGCTTGCTGAACAGGAGCTGCCTCCAGAGCTGACCTTCCAGCGCATGCTGATCAATGGCGTGGACTGCAAGCTTGAAGCGCATTATCTGTGGGCTTATCTGGAGGGAAGTCCCTTCACTTGGACCGGGGAATCGCTGATCCTTCCGTGGGACGAGCTGAGTGCAGCCGTTAAGCTGGAAAATGAGCATTATCAACGGGTAGAACTGGGGCATTTATCGCGAAACTACAAAAAAACGTTATGTCGTGTTGTGCAGCAATTCACTGGCTGGGAGCGCATGCACAGTCGCCGTGCAATGAAAGCAGCGGGGAGGATGAGGGCATGAGCATAATCACCTTCTGGAGCCCTTTTCCTGCAACGGGCTGCTCCTCAAGTACTCTAATCGGTGCTTACGCGCTGGCACTCCAGTATAGAACGAGAGTGCTGCTGGTGAATACAGGCTTGGCAGGCGAGGGTATCGAAGCAAGTTTGTTTAAGGAGGAAAAATTTTCATCCGATGTGTTGCTTTCTTTTGAAGAGAACGGTCTGGATGCTGTAGAGCGATTGTTTATCAGCGGTAATCTGAGCAAACACAATTTAAGAGACTACACCAAGCCGCTTCTGAAGGATCGATTGGATCTGCTCACCGGAAGTCAGAACAGGGGCGAGCGTTCCGCCGGATTCAAAGAGGAGATGCTCAAAAAACTGCTGCATACGGCTAATCAATGTTACGATCTGATTCTTCTGGATGCGCCTCATGACCATGTTGATACACCGCTAATGCTAAGGGAAGCAGACTGTATTGTTGCTGTGCTGAATCAGGATATGAGGAACCTGGAAAAGTTCTTTGGGCAGATTATGCCGGATCAGCTTCGTGAAAAGAAAGTGCATGTGCTCATTAATAAATATGACTCACAATCCCGTGCAACTCTCTCTAATATTAAGCGTGGCTTCAAATATAAGGGGAGTTTGTCTGCGATCCCGTACACTACCAGCTGCCTGGATGCTATGAATCGCAGAGATGCGGCCAGATATCTTCAGCTTGAGATTCAGGGAGATAGCAAACATGCCCGTAAAGGGAGTTTTGCCGCTGGTCTGGGTGAGCTTGCCCGCCTGATGATGGATGGTGCGGAGATGCGTACTGTACTGAAGAGGCTGGAAAGGGGAGCTTGAATTTCCAATGCTCATGAATTCGATAGGCATAACGATGATTGTTATAGCCGGTTTGTATTTTATCTGGTTTAAGTATCGCGCCGTACTTCGGAAACAAAGTGAAGCATTACCTGAACGAGAAGCTCTTACCATTGAATCATTAATTAATCAGGTTAAACATTCATTACATGAAATAAGCCACAGTCAGCTTGCGGATGCGGGTTTACATGAAGAGGAGTATCGCCGCAGAGTAAATCAGCGTGCCGAGATGAGAAAAGCACTGAAGGGGTGTGTATCGGGAAGCATCAGTGACAAAACGTATGTCAAAAACCTGATCGCAGATCTGCTGACAAGAACGATTGGTCTGAACAAGTCTAATGCTGATGAAGTTATGATGTTTGCAGAGCCTGAACGCTTAACTGCACAGGATCGTTTTGAAATTATCTTTTATTTATATCGTCAGCAATTTGGTACGGATGCACTCTCCAGAATGATTGACACGTATGATCTGGGTAAACTCAGGCTGGAAACGAATTCTGAAGATGGTGGAAGCTATTATATTTCCGAGCAGGATATCCAGTATGTCTTTGAATGTGAGTATCGCGAGCTGGAATTCAGAGAAAAGGTCGAAATTATTGTGCAACGTATCTACCAGAGCTATAAAGGATTCTCGGTTGTAGATGAGATTCGTGACCAACGGATTGACGGGGTAAGCGGAGGGGTAAGCGGGATTCCAGATGTGCTTCCACATATGAATCATTATCATTATACTCCTGCTTCCTGGAATGACCTGCTGGAGCATGCTTTCGAGGATCAGCAGTATGAAGAACCGCTCAGCGGCGTACAAAGTGTCTGGATATTTTATAAAGGAAAGTCGATTCATTTGTCCTTTTTAAGCTTTGGCAGCACCCGGGAATTGAAGCGTGTATGTCAAAACATATACAAATACAACTATCCTGGTCAATTGTCGGAGGCTAGTGGTTATAAAGTCAATGAAATGAAAGACGGCTCACGTGTTGTTGTGGTTCGTCCGCCGTTTGCCGAATCCTGGGCTTTCTTTGTACGAAAATTTGATATCCCCAATGCATCACTTGAACAGCTGATTACAGGTAACAACGCGCAGTTACCAATCCAACTGCTTCAATATTTGATGAAAGGCAGCCGGATTACAGCAGTGACGGGTGCACAAGGGTCTGGCAAAACGACATTACTGATGGCTATGGTCAAGCACATTTATGCTTCATACACCCTCAGGGTACAGGAAATGGCGTTTGAATTGCAATTAAGACGGATTTACAGCCGCCGTAACATTCTCAGTTTTCGTGAGACAGAGCATATATCTGGACAGCAGGGACTGGATTTGCAGAAAAAAACAGATGGTACAGTGAACATTCTCGGTGAGGTAGCAAGTGATGAGGTGGCTGCATGGATGATCCAGATGTCTCAAGTGGCCTCCCTGTTTACCCTGTTTACGCATCATGCCAAAACATTTCGTGATCTGGTATTTTCACTTCGCAATTCACTGCTGAAAACAGGCATGTTCCAGCATGAACATATTGCAGAGGAACAGGTCGTCAGTGTGATTAATTTCGATGTTCACATGAAAAAGGATGCAGAAGGACGCAGATATATTGAACGAATCACCGAATGTATTCCACATGCTGGCCCTGCAGCAATTGCCGAAGAGAGGAATGGCTTTGCATCTCGTAATGTTGTGGAGTATCGGAACGGGAAATATGTGGCTAATGCGGCGCTTTCCCTTTCAAGCATAACGGAGATGCGGGAGCAGATGACACTGCAGGATGCGGAACATTTCGCTCGATTCATCGGGCAGCATTGGGGGGAAGGCCAATGAGTGTTAAGTGGCTCTTGCTGCTGGTATTAGGTGTCTGTTCAGTTGGCCTGGTTATTACCCAGATGATCCTGTATGCACTGCGGAGAAAAGGGACACCACCGATACATGCTGCTGCCCTTGTCATTCCCATTCGTGGCAAGAGATATAAAGGCTGGGGTTCCCTCCTGCTGAAGGCATATCAGCTTGGCATAAAGGTGCCTGGGATATCGACTTATATTTTACAGGTCAGAAAAAGAATCTCCTATCGCTATGCCAGGGATGAACCTACGCTCAGACGGCTAACGATGAGTATTGTGCTTATCATTTTAGGCGGGTATGGAAGTGTTAGTATTGTGCTGTTCTGGCTGCAGCCGGGACTTGCTTTTGTTATCCTGTCCATTCTCTGCGCCGTTGTTTTAAATAGTCTTGTGCTCGATATGTGCCTGAGCCGGATGGAGAAGAAGCTGCTTGTACAGATGCTTGATCTGTTTGCAGATGTGAGACATCGGTATCATCAGCATGGAATGGTAGAGGAAGCATTATATGAAGCCGCCGAGGCGGGAACAGGGGAAGCTGCTGAGCAAGTAAGGCTGATCTATGAAGCACTGACTTCTCCCGATCCCAATGAAGCGCTGGAGCGTTATTACGAGATTGCGCCCAATCGTTTTCTGAAAGGATTCGCTGGTATTTCTTATATGGTTATGGAGTTTGGTGACAAGGACAAGGAGCAGGGATCTATTTATCTTCAAGGATTAAGTCATCTGACTCAGGAGATTCATCTGGAGATTTTGAGACGTGATCGACTCGACTATATGCTGCAAGGATTAAATGTGATTGCACTTGCTCCTGTACTGTTTACAGGTCCGATTGAGCGATGGGCCAGGCTCAGTTTCCCTACTATGGATGAGTTTTATCGGAGCAAGCTTGGTTTTATCACGAAAATATCCATTTACGTGATCATCATTGTTGCCTACCTGCTGCTGCAGCGGCTTCAGCAGTACGATGAGACTCGTTATCGTTCCGGGCAAAAGCATTCCAGACTGGATCGCTTCTTGTATAAGCAGCTCTTTTTACGAAGACTGGCTATGCTGCTCACCCCCAAGCCAGGCACTGCTTCATATCATCAGACCATCCGGCTCATGAGAGAGAGCAGTACCGAGTTGAAATACGAATGGCTGGCGATACGCAGACTTATGTTATTTGTCAGCTGTCTGGTTCTGACTATAGGTTTTATACTTCTGCTGCACCAGGTTCAGCGTAATCACATCCTGTATGATCCCATCAGGGATGACCGCATGTTCGGTGCGATGTCTGAAGCAGATCGGAAGGTGGCTGAAGACAAGACGCAGCTGGACCGTTCGGTTATGGGGTACGTGGGGATGCAGCGCCGAGTTTCGTACGAGGATATTTCCGAAGCAATGCAGCAGCTTGCACCGCTTGCAAAGAATCACGATGCCCAGACGGAAGCAGTTACACGCATTATGGAAAAGATCGAATCGTATAACAAGCAGTATATGCGCTGGTGGGAAGTGGTTTTGGCCATATGTATTGCTCTATGCGGTTATCATCTGCCGATCTGGCTTATGTTGTTCCAGCGTAAGATGCGAAGCATGGACATGCGGCATGAAATCTATCAGTTTCAAACGGTGATTTCGATTTTGCGTGAGATGGATCGCATGTCTGTAGAGGAAATGGTTGAATGGTTGAATCGATTTGCTGTCATTTTCAAAAGGCCGCTGCAAAAGTGTTTGTTACATTTCGAGCATGGTCCCGAAGACGCGCTTGAGCAATTAAAAGAGGAGGTGGGGTTGCCTGAGTTTCAGCGTTTGATTGATAAGCTGCAGCTTGCGCTGGGTAAAATCTCTATCCGTGAAGCGTTCGATGATCTGGAGAGCATGATGTCCTTTTATTTTGAACAGCGTAAACAGGAGTACAGCAAAATGATTGATATTAAAGCAGGCTGGGGAAGAACAATCGGTTTCGCACCGATGTATGCCTTGATTTTTCTGTATCTGGTCATTCCGCTGGTCGGTATGAGCTTTGTGCAGATGAACATGTACTATGAACAAATTCAGAAGCTGTAGCATACGGATCTGATTCGCGAAGCAGTTGGAGACAGGTTAATTAACCAATATAAATTACAGGAGGGTATTTCATTTATGAATAATGCATCAAGTGCCTTGAAGGTAGCCGCAGGAATCTTTTTGACCATCGCTTTGATTACGATTGTGGTGTTGTTGTTTATATCAGCGCAGGAGGCTACCAAAACAGCGCAAAATAACTTTGCAGATATTCAAACAGAGCTGTCCCAGGCTGCATTTACCGTATATGACGGGACAACCATCAGCGGATCACAGGTGACAAACGCTTTGCGTAAATACGCGGACAAAGACCAGTTCGGCATTCAAGTAATTACAGGAAAAAATAGAGGTGGACAATGGTATGGCAATCAGCTCAACATCTCTCAGGACATTAACAACGCGGACTATGGCTCTGTGCTTGCACCAGATGAGAAGGTAGGCAGCATCAATCAGACGATGAGTGAAAAAGACAATCAATATGTTAATCCGAGTGGTAAGTTCAAGGCTATTATCATCAAGGACCGCTCCAACGTTGTGAGAGGGCTGATTTTCCAGCAGTCTTGACTGGAGCTGGTATAACATGTCACGCAATACACAGCATCTGATGCTGTTCTGTACGGCGGTTGTGCTTTTTGTGGCAGCCTGCCTGTACGGGCAGCGAAACATCACTATTTTAATGGGCGTCCTGAATGAAAGAGCAGCAAGCGTTACAGCAATGGATGGCAGAATCCATACGACGCTGCATTCAAGTCAGCTGAGTCGGTACACTGGAGCTGAAGTGCTGCATACTGTGCGGCAAATGACAGGCACCGGGGTTCAGGTGGAGGTAGATGGTCATGAATATGTCATTGATCCGCTTGCTGATCCGTCAGCCACAATTCCGGTTGAACTGGAAGGCAGTTACCTGCCTGTGTATAACCGAAGCGCCGCCGGAGAACTGTTAAAGCTCTCTTTTCGGAAGGAGGTAGAAGGCAATGATTAATGCAGCGTCCAAATTATTGGCTGTGCTGCTGGCCGTCCTGCTGCTTTATATTTATCCTGCAGCCGAGACGGCTCAACGTCAGGATGACATTGCACGGATGACTGCGTCCCAGAGTGTCACTCGTTTCGTTGATGCTGTGCGGACCAAAGGATATATTTCTCCTCAAATGCTGGCAGAGTTTGAAGAGCAGTTAGCGCAGACGGGTAACAATTATGAACTCTCCATGGAGCATTTACATAAAAAATATGTACCGCGTTATACAGACCCGATGAATCAGAGCAGTTTTACGGGAACCTATGAGGTCGTTCATGACGGCTATTATTTATCCCAGATCCGGGAACGCCTCTTTCCGGTGTCAGGCACATTGACAATGGATGATCCGGGGCGCAGATATACGCTAAGCGTGGGAGATTTTTTCTCTGTAAGCCTTAAAAGCACCAATCGTACACCTTTCATGCTTATTCGGGAATGGCTGCAAGGTGGTACGGCGCAGGCGGCCGCGATTTTTACTGCACATGGAGGCATGGTGCTGAATGAAGATTACTGAGCTTGGCATCGTGTTTGTATTGATTTTCTTCCCGTTCTTTTACATGCTCACACTTCATACGAATGATGCACAAAAGGCGAGTCTGCTTGCAACCCGTTACCAAAAAGCACTTCAAACCGCAGTGATGGATGCAGGTGCAGTTATGCATCAGAACGAGAAACCGCATGCGGAGGCAGCTTATGATTCTGCCAAGTTTGTCAGAGCGGATAAGGAGCTGGCATTGTCCACCTTTACACAAACGATGGCTTTAAATATGGGAATTCAGGATGATCTGCCGGCTATTCAGCATATGTTTGATTACATTCCAGCCATCGTTGTACTGGATTATGACGGTTATTATATTTTAGCCAAAGAAAACGAGATGACCGGGGATATGCAGCAGTCCTTCAGACAGGTGTGGAGCCCCAAAAGGCCTTATACATATACAGATTCGGATGGGAACAGCATTAATTTTACACTTGATCGTTATGTGTATGCATATGATGCTGGCACAGGTAAATGGATCGAGGGCTTCCAGCAAGAACTGGCTGGCAACAGCACGATCAGACTGCTTCAGGATTCAACTGTATTTGAACAGGTACGGCGTAGTCGAATCGTGACTCGTGTTCAGGACGAGCTTGCAGAGGTCATTAATCGGCATAATGAGTTTGCAAGAAAAAATGGTGTGTCCTATGTATTCACAATGCCCCTGATTTCGCAGGAAGAGTGGTACAACTCGATCAATGACATCGGTTTTATCGCTTTTATGCAGGGAATTGCAGTTGGGGATCAGAGAATGAACAATTTTGCGATTGGCGGGGGCAGACTGGTCAAAAAAACAGCAGTTGTTGGTGGGCTTGATCCCGCAACAGGCATTAAATATCATTATCCTGCCACTTGCAATCCTGGCTTTCTTGCTCAAGAGGTGTTTACAACTGCGAGGCAGGCAGCGGCTCAAGGTTATTTTGAATATAATTGCACTGCACAATTTTCATTACTTTCAGAAAAGACAGAACCTGTGCTAAAATAAAGGTTCAAAAAAAGTTAACTAGGGCGTGTCTGAAAACTCTGAAGGAAGCAGATTTTGCTGAATTTTCATTCCAAGAAAGGAAGTTTTCCGCAGGCGTGCCGGGGCACGTCAAGGGAAAGTGACGCAGCAGGGGGCGAAAAGGCGGTAAAAGATGCACTTCAGTAGGTTTCAAGACACGCCCTAAAGTAATGTAAATAGATAGGAGCAGCCTCATCTTATGAGTTTATTGTCTGTAGAGAATGTCAGTCACAATTTTGGAGACCGTACATTATTTAAAAATGTTTCTTTTCGTCTGCTTGCAGGAGAGCGCGTCGGCCTGGTCGGAGCCAATGGTGCAGGCAAATCAACGCTTATGAATATCCTTACGGGTAAATTGCTGAAAGACAGTGGTAAAGTAGAATGGACGCCTAAAGTCCGTTATGGATATCTGGATCAGCATACAAAGCTGACCCCTGGCAGAACGATTCGTGATGTATTGAAGGATGCTTTTCTGCCACTGCTTGAGCTGGAAAAGGAGCTGATGCAGATCACCGATCAGATGGCCGATGCAGATCCGGACAGACTTGCGCAGCTGCTGGAGGAAATGGGTGAAATTCAGGAGCAGCTGGAGCAGGGCGATTTTTATCTGATTGATGTCAAAGTGGAAGAGATGGCAAACGGTTTGGGGTTAAATGCGATTGGTCTTGATCGGGACGTTGCTGCCCTGAGCGGTGGACAGCGCACTAAGGTGTTGCTTGCAAAACTGCTGCTGGAGAAGCCAACTGCCTTATTGCTGGATGAGCCGACAAACTATCTTGATGTAGAGCACATTGAATGGCTGACGCGTTATTTGAAAGACTATCCGCACGCCTTTCTGTTGATCTCACATGATACAGAATTTATGAATGAAGTTGTGAATGTGATTTACCATCTGGAATTTGCCAAACTCACACGCTATGCTGCCAATTATGAGAAGTTTCTGGAGATGGCGGATATGCAGAAGGCGCAGCATATTGACGCCTATGAAAAGCAGCAGGAATATATTAAAAAGCAGGAGGACTTTATTCAGCGGAATAAAGCTCGTGCATCCACCTCGGGACGCGCAAAAAGCCGGGAAAAGCAGCTTGGCAAAATTGAGCGGATTGATCGTCCGGACGAAGCGGCAAAACCAACTTTTAAATTCAAGGATGCCCGTGCAAGCAGCAAAACCGTGTTTGAAGGTGTTGATTTTGAAATTGGTTATACGTATCCGCTCCTGCCAAAGATGACGATGACCATCGAACGCGGAGAGAAGATTGCTATTGTGGGCTGTAACGGTGTGGGTAAATCAACACTGCTCAAGACAATTCTGGGTAAAATCCCGCCCATTAGCGGTAAAACCTTTCTCGGCGATTACCTGGAGACGGCATACTTCGAGCAGGAAGTACGTGCTGCAAATATCACGCCGATTGACGATGTATGGAATGAGTTTTCTCATCTGACTCAAAATGAAGTACGGGGACATCTGGCCCGGTGCGGTCTCAAAAATGAACATATTACACGTCCTTTGAACATGCTGAGCGGTGGGGAGCAGGCTAAAGTCCGTTTATGCAAGCTGCTGATGCGTGAAAGCAACTGGGTGCTGTTTGATGAGCCGACGAACCATCTGGATGTTACTGCGAAGGCCGAGCTTCAGCGTGCATTGAAGGAATACAAAGGAACCGTTTTGCTTGTATCCCACGAACCAGATTTTTACGAAGGCTGGGTCACCAAAACGTGGAATGTGGAAGAATGGTCTGAAAAAGCACGATGACAAAAAAATCCGACTGTGGTAATATAGGCTACAACTTCAACTTCATATGAACACTAGGGGGGCCGCACGATGCGGCTGAGATGGAAGAATGCGATTCCGGACCCTTTGCACCTGATCTGGATCATACCAGCGTAGGGAAGTGGCGCGTTTCAGCATAATGACAGTAAGTGATCCTTTTATGAACGAACAGGAACCTTACTATACAGTGATGCAGGCATGAGTTACCGCCGAACGGTTATGGACTTAACTGTTTAACAGGTATTAGCTGCACGCTCGTTATTTAACCTGAACCTTTGTTTATACGCAGCCACTCCTACGGGAGTGGCTTTTTTGTGTTATGTCATTTCCGTACTTAATGCTGAACGGATGAGAGGGAGGACAACGTGAACACAACAGGGCTTGCGGCAGAAAGAAATGAAAAGAATAAACGGCTGATCGATCGCTCTCCAAAACAAATAGACACATGCAGCCCGACATGTTGCCAAGATGACTCTTCCTTTGAAATGCATATTGTGTCTACCAATAAAGGTGAGCGAACCACTGTACTGAATGTTGTCAAGCAGATATGGCCTTGGGTGGATTACATTCATATCCGGGAAAAACAGCTCTCGCTGCAGCAGCATTTCATCTGGGCCAGGCACATGACAGAGTCAGGAGTTCCATCCTCACGTATTGTCATCAACGGGGCCAATCCGTTTGTGCCCAGCGAATTTTGCCGAGGGGCGCACTGGAGCCAGAAGATGCTGACGAAGGCGGAAGAGAGCATGAATGCTGTGAATAAGGGGGAACGGATGCGCTTGGGAGTATCGGTGCACTCCATACATGAGGCACGTGTGGCAGCGGATTACGGTGCAGATTACCTGTTCTTCGGGCATGTGTATACAAGCCGCAGCAAGCCTGATCTAACGCCCAGGGGGTTGGAGGCGCTGGCTGAAGTATGCTCAGGCGTTGACATTCCTGTCATTGCAATTGGTGGTATCCAGGCATCCAACATTCAGGCGGTGCGGTTAGCGGGAGCCCGTGGCGCTGCTGTGATCTCGAGTGTATTTCAGCATGAGGACCCGGCTCATGCGATCCGTCTTATAAAACAGGCTGCAGAAAGAGTAATATGAATGTTTCGAAATCAAGGAGATGAACACATGCAAAAGCGAGGAACCGTCTCACCGGATCAAGGTTCTGATGATCAATCCAGATGGAATGCATGCTATGGATCGGATGAAACTTCTGAATCCGATACTTCATATGAAACTGCCAGTATCCCGCAATATGTATCATCAGGCAAGCTTCATGCAGAAACCATTATTGTTGGCGGAGGCGTTATAGGTTGCGCTGTTGCCTTTGAATTGACACGAAGAGGACACGATGTGCTTCTGATCGAGCAAAACGAGATTGCCAGCGGAAGCTCCTGTGCAGCAGCGGGAATGCTTGCTGCGGATAGTGAGGAATTTACTCATCCTGTTATTGCTCAGGCTGCTCTTGAAAGCAGAGCATTGCTGCACAGTCAAAAGGATCAATTATCTACTCTATCGGGCATGGAACTTGGGTTGAGGCAGAGCGGATTCATCACACCGTTCAGATCATACAGTGAACTAAGTCGTTATAAGGAAAATCGAAGGGCTTTTCCACTGACGGAACAGCTTTGGTGGGATAGAAATACGGTGCAGCGAGAAGCTGGCTGGCTTAATCGGGATACGTATGGTGCTTATTACCGATCATTGGAGAGTGAAATTCTGCCCGTGTCGTTGACCAGAGCTTATGTGAGGTCAGCACACAGGATGGGCGCCCGGATATGGGAAGGCGTCAAGGATATTCAATTAATAGTGAATCAACTTGGTGTACAAGGAATTGCTACCCCGAAGGGAAATGTCACTTGTAAACACGTAATTATAGCTGCTGGCTTGGATGGTGAAACGCTGCTGCAGCAGGCTGGTATCAACTTGCCTTCAACTCCGGTCAAAGGAGAGGTAGTTGCGATTCAATTTCCGGCGGACCAAACAGCTTACAAACCGGATCGCACGCTCTATGCGGAGGATGTCTACATCGTTCCAAAAGCGAATGGAGAGGTGTGGATCGGGGCTACGAGTTGGCCCGGGAAAAAAGATCACAGCGTATCAGCCTATAGTGTGCAACGATTGCTTGGTACGGCAAGCAGCTGGGTACCGGGAATCAAAGAAGCTCATTTCTTGCGGACATGGGCAGGTGTAAGACCTTCAACCCCGGATGGTCTTCCGTATATAGGAGAATGTGAAAACATGCCTGGTTTGTTTACTGCCTATGGACATTACCGTAACGGAATATTGCTCAGTGCGGTAACCGGACGCTGGATTGCAGACATGCTGGAGGGCAAAAGTGCTGAGGATATTGGGATTGAAGCCTTATCGCCTAATCGATTGAACAGAAAGGAAGTTGTGCGTTGAACATTATCGTGAACGGACAGAAGATGGAGATTGATGATGATTTGAATCGGGTGGACAAATTGCTGCAATCCTTTAACCTGCAAGTGAAAACGGTTGTTGTAGAGCTGAATCGTAACATTTTGACAAAGGATCATCATGAAACAACAGCGCTGAGAGAAGGCGATCGAATCGAAATTGTTCATTTTGTCGGTGGAGGCTAATTTAAGACAGATCGCAGCATAGATAATCATATTAATCTTGGGAGAGTGATGATATGCTTCATATCGGAAAATATGAATTTAATTCAAGACTGCTGCTGGGAACAGGCAAATTTACGGATTTGCAAGTTCAGAGCCAGGCTGTAGAAGCTTCGGGTACAGAGATATTGACCTTTGCGGTACGCCGTTTGAATCTGGAGGAGGCGGGTAAGCAGCATTTTCTGGACACGCTGGATTTAAGTAAATATACACTCCTGCCAAATACGGCAGGTGCCTCAACTGCAGATGAAGCGGTGCGGATCGCGGAGCTTGCACGGGCGTCAGGACTTTGTGATATGATAAAAGTTGAAGTCATCGGAGACGGGGTAACACTGCTTCCTGATCCGCTTGAAACGTACAAGGCTTGCAGCATTTTGCTGGAAAAGGGCTTCACCGTGCTGCCTTATATTTCGGACGACGTTATATTAGCTAAACGACTGCAGCTGCTGGGAGTTCATGCAGTGATGCCGGGTGCTTCTCCGATCGGTGCGGGCCGAGGTATCATTAATCCGTATAACCTGGAAATCATTATTGAGCAGGCTGTTGTGCCCGTCATTGTTGATGCAGGTTTGCGCTCACCTAAGGATGCTGCTTATGCCATGGAGCTGGGAGCGGACGGTGTACTGCTGAACACGGCGGTATCCGGATCTCATGATCCGGTCAGCATGGCCAAAGCGATGCGGCTCGGGGTGGAGGCAGGAAGGCTCGCGTATACGGCAGGCATGATCCCTGTGAAGCGTTATGCGGCAGCAAGCAGTCCGGCGGAAGGAATGGTTCATACATGACAGAACAGTTATACCAAGCAGAGCAGGCCGATCGTTATTCCAGACAGGAGCGATATGCACCTCTCGGCCCAGAGGGTCAGGCCAAATTAAAGGAAAGCAAGGTATTAATTATTGGAGCAGGCGCACTTGGAACAGGTATTGCCGAAACGCTTGTTCGCTCTGGTGTTGGGCAGATTACCATTGTCGATCGGGACTATGTGGAATGGAGCAACCTGCAGCGGCAGCAGCTCTATGTTGAGCAGGATGCAATAGATCGCATGCCCAAAGCTATGGCGGCAGTTAAACGTTTAACTGCGATTAACTCGACCGTTCACATTAAAGCCAAGGTGATGGATGTACGCGTAGACGAACTGGAAGAGCTCATCCCGGATGCCGATCTGATTATGGATGCAACCGATAATTTTGATACAAGGTTACTTATTAATGATATGGCTCAGAAGCATCAGATTCCATGGATTTACGGGGGCTGTGTCGGCAGCTACGGGATTACGTATACGTTTTTGCCCGGGGAGACACCTTGTTTGAACTGTCTGCTGGGTGAAGTGCCTCTTGGCGGAGATACCTGTGATACGTCGGGAATCATTCCTCAAGCGGTGCAGATGGTAACGGCGAATCAGACAGCGGAAGCGATGAAGCTGCTTAGTGGCAACACAGCTGCTCTTAGACGAAAGCTGTTGTCCTTTGACGTGTGGCGCAACGAGTACATATCCATTAATGTGGATGGAGCGAAAAAGCAGGACTGTGCTTCATGCGGCTCATCTGCAACGTATCCGTTTCTTTCGGCATCCAATCTGGAGAAAACGGATGTACTTTGCGGCAGGGACACTGTGCAGATTCGTCCTGCGCGGCCCATGCGGCTTGATCTTCAGCAGACAGCTGATCGTCTGACTCGGCTTGAAGAAGGAAAAGTGGAGAGCAATCCTTTTCTGGTGTCATTGACAACAGGTAAGCATAGATTGGTCATTTTTCAGGATGGTCGTGTTCTCGTTCACGGTACAAAAGACACGGCCGAGGCGCGTACTTTGGTACATCGCTATTTTGGCTAAAACATGATAAAGTTTTAAAGTCTGTTCCCGGTGGGAATGGACTTTTTCTTTTTAAGGCATCCTAACGGTACAATGCATGCCAGAGAGCGGCGGAAAACAGACGGGCCGGGTGAGATGTATGAAAACAGCGATTGTGTTAGCAGGTGTGGGTGAGACAGCCCAACGCATAGAGCATATTTTGCAAGAAGAGGGTTATGAAGTGAGGCAGCTTGACTGGTCTGAAATAGGAAAGTCGCGGGAACCAGATACTGCTCGGGAACAGTTAATCATTCTTGTGGATCAGGATACAGCAGATATTCAGAGAAGCGTGCAGAATAGAATGACTTTGAAAAAATGGATGAATCAAGGAAACGTGACCCCTGTTCTTGTTATTATTCCCGAGGCTTCTCCGCAGCGATTTATTGACTGGCTTGATTTTGGAGCAAACGACGTCATGGAGGAACCACTGCATCCGAAGGTAATGTTAGCCAGAATACGCAGTCTGCTTCGGCTTTTTGCCAGTTCTTCGTATGATGGGGAGGAAATCATCGTTGTGCAGGACCTCAAAATCAACCTTCGTTCACGCAGAGTGAGCCGTGCGGGGCAGTACTTGAATCTGACTCCCAAAGAATATGAATTATTGGAATATTTAGCGACACATCTGAATGAAGCTTGCACGCGCAGTGATATTTTACGTGAGGTATGGGGGTATGACTTTGCGATGGATACAAATGTCGTAGACGTGTATATTAAACATCTGCGGGGCAAAGTTGATAAAGGGAGAGATGCAAAACTGATCCAGACGGTGCGGGGGGTTGGATATATGCTATACGGATAATGAAATCAGTGGATAATGGATCTCTGTATTAAAAGGAGAGCATCCACCATTATCCAGTTTGAACGGAACGGCATATCGGGTAAATATATAGTACAGAAACACTGGACTAAATGGGTACAGAATTAATCTATTCCGGTTTTCAGTTAAATAAGAAAAGACCGGGTCAATATGACCCGGTCACGTATCATTATTCAATTGTAAGGTAAAGGCGTACTAAAGTACGCGACGAGCTGTAATGTAAGTTCTTTTCCAATTACCAGAGTTCAGATCCGACAGCGTTACGCCTGGAGAGCCATACGTATGAAGAATCTTTCCGTTGCCAGCGTAAACACCCACATGAGTAATGTTCGAACCGGTGGAGCGGCTACCGCTAGAGAAAAAGACCAGGTCGCCTACACGAAGATTCGCTTTTGAGACAAACTTGCCTTCCTTGGATTGTTTTACGGACGTGCGCGGAAGGTCTACACCATACTTTTTAAAAATATATTTCATGAATGAAGAGCAGTCAAAGTACTTGGTAGTTGTAGTCGAAGCACCAAATTTATATGGAGTTCCTGTGAATTTCTTACCATAATTAACAATTTGTTGTCCTGTCGATACAGATGCTGTTGCGGCTTGTGCCACAGGTGCATTTGTCATTAGTACAGCTCCAAAACCTAGTGTAGCGCACAACCCGACGGTTACGGCCTTTTGGATCAAGAAGTTTGTTTTCATGTTGTTATTACCTCCAAAATTCGTTTTCGTTAAGTTGCTAGAGCGAGTATAACAGGTTTGTAACAACCTAGAAATTGGATACATAAGCGAAAAGGTTGATAGATCAGTAGTTTTACTACGTTTATTAAAATACGATTAAAAATGTCAAAAAATTAATCATTGACGAATGATATAATAGAATGAAATTAAAAATCCCCTTGATTATCAAGGGGATTTCGTTGTTTGTTTATGTTTTTATCTCCAAAATACAGGTTACAAAAACGTAATAATTAAAGACGGCTCAGCAGGTGATTGAGCGAAAAATCAGTCTTTGCTTTGGATAATCAACAGAAGACCACTGTCTATTGTCACTGTGCCAGAATCACTTAACAGCTTGTTGCTGATCCCCAGGGACTGTCCCATGCGGATTGTTGCCTGATCCAACGGGTACATAAATCCTTCAAGACATATGCCGGTAACCTCGTGCGTTAAAGGAAGAAGTGACACATATGTATATCCACGCTTTTCTACAACAGCACTTGAGGTGGTCAGCGTCATATAATTATGCTCGTCCTGCAGTGCACATGTAATATGATGCTGCATAGCCCGAACCATAATATGAACATTCGCAAGTGTGTGGTCCATTCGTGTACCTGTTGCTCCAAAGATGAGAATATGGGTAGGCTCCTGATCCAGAGCTGTTTCAAAAGCCATTTCTGTATCAGTAAGGTCCTTATGCACAGGATCACATGCAATAAACTCTACACTATTACGGCTGACGATCTCCCGTTCTGCTTCGGAGATAGAATCAAAGTCACCTACAGCGATATGTGGTTTAATTCCATGTTCGATTAAATACAGGGCTCCGCGGTCAGCTGCGATGACGATGTCATCGGCCTTGATTTCCTGAAGGAACTCTTTAGCGAGCAAACCGCCTGTAAAAATCACGATACGTTTATAATCCATTCTATTTTCATCCTTCCTTATTATATAGAGGAAAACCATTTACATTTATAGTAGGTTACAATAAAACAAATGATACAACTGTACACAAAACCAGTATAATCGACAAAATGTGGTTGCACAATTTCTACACTCGCGGATACAATGGGAAGAGCGACATGGAGATGACTTGAAAAGTGAGGTTTGAACAGGTTGGACTTGCACATTTTTGAAGTATTCAGCATTATCGGTACAATCGCGTTTGCAATGTCTGGTGCATTTGTGGCAATGGAAGAGGAATATGATATTTTGGGTGTGCTGGTGCTCGGGCTGGTGACGGCATTCGGAGGAGGTATTATCCGCAATGTGCTTATTGGTGTGCCAGTAACGACGCTATGGAGTCAGGGCACGCTTATTATGCTTGCGTTGGTATCCGTAGCTGTTGCTTTTGTACTGCCTCTCAAATGGATTGGTCATTGGAAACGCACAGAGGCTTTGTTTGATGCGATAGGACTGGCTGCCTTTGCGATCCAGGGGGGATTGTACGCAGCCAATATGGGCCATCCGATCAGTGCAGTTATTGTAGCAGCTGTGATGACGGGCATCGGGGGAGGAATCATTCGTGATCTTCTTGCCGGGCGGAAACCACTTGTGCTGCGTGATGAAATTTATGCCGTTTGGGCGATGACAGCCGGGTTTGCAATCGGTATGGGCTGGTTTACTACGAACGTTGGTCTCCTTATTTGTTTCGTGACGGTAGTCTTTTTCCGGATGTGCTCGGTGCATTATAAATGGAAGCTGCCGCGCCGTTCACTGGCTGCAGGCGAGAGTACTGTCGTAAAGTCGGAGAATCTGATCAAGCAGCATACACCGTCCGCAATCCAAGGAACTTTAAGCAAGGGGGATTAACATGATTAACGTTGTATTTGTATGTCTTGGTAACATTTGCAGATCACCTATGGCGGAAGCGGTCATGCGCCACAAGGTCATTCAGAAAGGCTTTGCAGATCAGATTCGAGTGGATTCGGCGGGAACAGGCAACTGGCATATAGGGAAACCTCCGCATGAAGGTACGCGAAAATTGCTTGATTCGGTTCAAATTTCATATGCGAATATGACGGCGAGACAGTTTGCGAGTGAAGATTTTACTCAATTTGACTACATTATATGTATGGATAACTCGAATGCGGATAATGTGCGAAGCTTGCCAGGAGGAGAAGAGGCAGAGATTCTTAAATTTATGGACTTGCTTCCGAATGAAACGCTGAGAGAGGTCCCGGACCCTTATTACACGGGCAATTTTGAAGAAGTGTACGAGCTGGTGAATGCTGGCTGTGATGTGTTGTTAAACAGAATTGAGCAAGAGCATTCGTTATAAACATTAAACATTAGTGAAATGGCAAAGAAGCAGGAAGGAAACGAGAATGATTCAGAAGCTCCTGCTTCTTTTTCAGGGCATTAATGTAAGCGGTAACAATGGGGTGTGTGATCAAATCAAGTTCAACTAGGCGAGGCATTAAATCATTAAATCAAGTTTAAAAAAAGAAAAGCGGCTATGCAGCCGCCTGATCAATGAATGGGTTAGATCTTGCATTATTATTCTTGCAAAAAGTAGAGCAAAGCATCCGGCAGTTCCTTTTGCCAGAAGCCCCATTGGTGATTCCCGTCCTTCTCCTGATAGGAGACGTTAGCCCCGCGTTTCTCCAGCAGATCACGAGTATTCCGGTTCAGCTGTACAAAATCATACGTTCCAGTGTCGGCTTCGAAGGCCGTTTCCTGTAAACCGACAATCATCCAGATCGACAGCCATGACAGATCCTCGGCCGCAGCATAGATTTCCTGAGAAGCGGAGTAGAATGCGCCAGACATGCTGATTACGCGGGTAAACAGTTCTGGATACAGCAGTGCCAAATGGAGTGAAACACTGCCACCAAGCGAATCGCCAGCAAGAACACGCTCCTGCGGAGAACGTCTTACAGGATATTTCTCTTCCACATAGGGAATAATCTCTTCTGCAAAGCACTTGGTGTAGGCTGTGAATCGACTGCCGAAAGGAGCGTACTCCTGAGTTCTTACGGATACGTCCACTTGAACCCCTACTATAATGAAAGGTTCGGCACCTTCATCCAGAATGATGCGGTTGGCTGTTGTGGCGATTCGTCCAAAGTTAAAAAATTCCTCGCCATCCTGGCAGTACACCACAGGGTAGCTAAGCAGTTCGTTGTAGCCTGGAGGAAGATAGATGCGAAGGGTCCGTTTCTCACCGAGGTAACGACTTTCAATCTCTTCCTTAACAATTGTCCGTTTCAAATAGCGGGAATCCGTCATAAAACGTCACCTTTCCGGGTTATTTTTTGCATTCGACCGCGCAATACGGTAAGATTAACCTGGTGCGGGGATGGGTCAAACACGCAAATCATGTATTATGCTGTTATACCAATATTAGACCCCTGTTATACATACAATCCAAAAGGAAACATAAAAATATTACGGATTTCTTTGACGTATGCAGTGAAACAGGTGTATAATAATAATATAACAGCGGAACTTGATATTCAAATTTTTTGTTGAGGTGAAGAAAAAAATGAGCAAGGTTCCTTATGAAGTATACACGGAGGATGTAGAAGCTCTGTCCGTGCTGTCTCCTGACGGCGAAATTGTTAACAAAGACATGATGCCTAAGCTTTCCGACGATCAATTAAAAGAAATTATGTATCGCATGGTATTTACCCGTACATGGGATGACCGTGCAGTAAACCTTGGCCGTCAAGGTCGTCTTGGTTTCTATGCTCCAGTATCTGGTCAAGAAGCTACAATGGTAGGTAGTGAGTTTGCCCTTGAAAAAGAAGATTTCATCGCTCCAGGCTATCGCGACATTCCGCAACTCGTGTGGCACGGACTTCCTCTTTATCAAGCATTCCTGTACTCCCGTGGACACCAGCATGGTGGACAAATTCCAGATGGCGTTAACGTATTGATGCCGCAAATCATCATTGGTGCACAAATTCTGCACGCAATGGGTATTGCTATGGGTTACAAATTGAAAAAACAAAAACAAGTAGTTATCACATACACAGGTGATGGCGGTTCTTCCGAAGGTGACTTCTATGAAGGTCTGAACTACGCTGGTGTATATAAACTGCCTGTAATCTTCTTTGTACAAAACAACGGTTATGCCATCACAACTCCTTTTGCTAAACAAACAGCAGCGCTGTCCATCGCTCACAAAGCGGTAGCAGCAGGTATCAAAGGTGTTAAAGTTGACGGTATGGACATCTTTGCTGTTATCAAAGCGGTTCAGGAAGCTGCTGAACGCGGACGTAATGGCGAAGGCGCAACGTTGATCGAAGCTGTTACTTATCGTTTCCGTCCACACTCCCTCTCTGATGATGCTTCCAAGTATCGTACGAAAGAAGAAGAGGCTGAGTGGAGCGTAAAAGACCCAATCGCACGTTTTGCTAAATATCTGGAGAAAAAAGGTCTGTGGACTGAAGAAGATACAGCACGTGTGAAAGAAGAAGCAAAAGCAAAAGTAAACGAAGAGATCAAAAAAGCGGAAAAAACCGAGAAAATGACTATTTCAGGCCTGATCGACAGCATGTTCGAACAAACGCCTAAGCACTTGGAAGAGCAAAAAGCTGATTTCCAATAAGTTTTTTCCGATAAAGCATAAACATCCGGCACCGGCACTGGTGTCTCGGTATACATGTATGAATTCAAATGTGAACTGTCAATGTTTAAGGAGGAAATGAAGCAAATGGCACAATTGAACATGAAAGAAGCAATTCGTGATGCGCTTCGCGTAGAGCTGAAACGTGATCCTAACGTTCTGCTCTTCGGTGAAGACGTAGGTAATGTAGGCGGCGTTTTCCGTGTAACGGAAGGTTTGCAAAAAGAGTTTGGCGAAGAGCGTGTATTTGATACACCGCTGGCTGAATCCGCGATTGGCGGTCTGGCTGTAGGTCTGGGTATTCAAGGCTTCCGTCCGGTAGCTGAGATTCAATTCGTAGGTTTTATCTTCGAAGCCCTTGACCAAATGGTGGTTCAGGCAGCTCGTATGCGTTTCCGCTCTGGCGGCAAATACAATTCTCCAATCGTATTCCGTACACCATTCGGTGGCGGCGTTAAAGCGGCAGAATTGCACACAGACTCTCTGGAAGGTTTGCTCACGCAAACTCCGGGTATTAAAGTGGTAGTTCCTTCGAACCCGTATGATGCAAAAGGTCTGATGATCGCTTCCATCCGCGATAACGATCCGGTATTCTTCATGGAGCACTTGAACCTGTACCATGCATTCCGTGCAGAAGTGCCTGAAGAAGACTACGTTGTTGAGCTTGGTAAAGCAAACGTTGTTCGTGAAGGTTCTGACGTTACGATCATTACTTACGGTATGATGGTTCATACTTCTGTAAAAGCTGCTGAAGAGCTTGAAAAACAAGGCATCAAAGTTGAAGTTATCGACCTTCGTACGATCAGCCCGATCGATATCGATACGGTAGTTGCTTCTGTTAAGAAAACAAACCGTGCAATTGTTGTACAAGAAGCTCAGAAGAGCGCAGGTGTTGCTGCTGAAGTCATTGCACAAATCAATGAAAAAGCAATCCTGCATCTGGAAGCACCGGTTCTGCGCGTAGCTGGTCCGGATACGGTATATCCATTTGCACAAATCGAAGATACATGGCTGCCTAACCCTGCGCGTATCGTTGCAGCGGTTAACAAAGTCATGAACTTCTAATTCAATCATCTGACATGCCGCAAGGCGCAGTATGGTGATTCACATCGCAGCTCAGGCTGCACTGTAAACAGCCATTAGCCCCTTGATTGACAGTTATTTGCACTCGCAGTAACAGTTGGTTTTTGGAGCTAAGGGTTGTTTTCAGGATTGAGCAAATAATCAAGGAGGTTTTTCAGTTGGCTAAATTTGAATATAAATTCCCTGAACTGGGCGAAGGCCTTCACGAAGGCGAAATCATCAAGATGCACATCAAAGTCGGGGACAAAGTAACTGATGACGATATCATCATGGAAGTACAGAACGACAAAGCGGTTGTTGAAGTTCCTTGTCCGGTAAACGGCACAGTAACTGAAGTTTTCGCTAAAGACGGTCAAATTTGCCACGTTGGTGAAGTTGTAGCGGTAATCGATGCAGAAGGCGAACTGCCTGAGCAAGACGATGCTCCTGCTGGCGACCAAGGTGCACAAGAAAAAGACGCAGCACAAGGCGGAGCTGATACTAGCGGTTCTTCTGCAGCAGCTTCCAGCTCCAATGCAGCGCAAGAAGGTGGCAGCAACAGTGTTCCTGCTGTACCTGCAAAAGACGTTCTGGCTACGCCAAGCGTTCGCAAATTTGCTCGTGAGCAAGGTGTAGACATTGCTCAGGTTAACGGAACTGGCAACAACGGTAAAGTAACCAAAGAAGATGTGGAATCCTTCAAAAACGGTGGCGGTTCTTCCGCAGCGGTGTCTTCCGAAGCTCCGGCTCAAGAAGAGAAAAAATCCGCAGCACCTGCAGCTGCAGCAGCTGATCAACGCCTTGAAGAAGAGCGCGTACCATTCAAAGGTATCCGTAAAGCAATCTCCAATGCGATGGTTAAATCGGCTTACACTGCACCGCACGTTACAATCATGGACGAAGTAGATGTAACTGAGCTGGTTGCTTTCCGTACTCGCATGAAACCAATTGCAGAGAAAAAAGGTACAAAAGTTACTTACTTGCCATTCATCGTTAAAGCATTGGTTGCGGCTTCCCGTCAATTCCCTGCTTTGAACGCAATGATCGATGAAGAAGCAAATGAAATTGTATACAAAAAATACTACAACATCGGTATCGCTACAGATACAGACAACGGCTTGATCGTTCCTGTAATCAAAGATGCTGATCGCAAATCCATCTGGATGATTGCTGATTCCATCCGTGATCTGGCAGCTCGTGGACGCGAAGGCAAACTGAGCGCGAACGAAATGAAAGGAAGCACAATCTCCATCAGTAACATCGGTTCTGCTGGCGGTATGTTCTTTACTCCAATCATCAACTTCCCAGAAGTCGCAATCTTGGGCACAGGACGCATCAGCGAAAAAGCGGTTATCAAAAACGGCGAAGTTGTTGCAGCACCAGTAATGGCACTGTCCTTGAGCTTCGACCACCGTATTATCGATGGCGCTACAGCACAAAACTTTATGAATTACATTAAACAGCTGCTCGCTAACCCTGAGCTGCTTGTTATGGAGGTGTAAGATATGGTAGTAGGCGACGCTTCTCTCAATATCGACACATTAGTAATTGGTGCGGGACCTGGCGGCTATGTAGCTGCCATCCGCGCTGCACAACTGGGCCAAAGCGTATTGATCGTAGACAAATCCGAGCTGGGCGGCGTATGTTTGAACCGCGGATGTATCCCATCCAAAGCTCTGATCTCTGCTGCACACCAATACGAGTCTGCACTTCACGGCGATGCTTTCGGTATCTCCGCTGAGAACGTAAAAGTAGACTTCGCTAAAACGCAAGAATTCAAAAACGGCGTTGTTAAGAAAATGACTGGCGGCGTAGCTGGCTTGCTCAAAGGCAACAAAGTTGAAGTTTTCAACGGTGAGTGCATGTTCATCAACGAAAACGAAGCGCGTGTATTCAACGATCACGAATCCCCGCGTTACAAATTCAAAAATGCAATTATCGCAACAGGTTCCCGTCCAATCGAACTGAAACCTTTCCCGTTTGGCGGACGTATCTTGTCTTCGACAGAAGCATTGAACCTGCCTGAAGTACCTAAAAGCCTGATCGTTATCGGCGGCGGCTACATCGGTGCTGAGCTTGGTCAAATGTACTCCAAATTCGGTGCAAAAGTAACAATCATCGAAGGTCTGGATACTGTACTGCCAGGCTTCGATAAAGACATGACTAGCCTTGTTGCTAAAAACATGAAGAAAACAGGCATCGAAATCGTAACGGGTGCAAAAGCGGAAAGCGCTGAGCAAACAGATAAAGATGTTACTGTTAAATATTCTGTAAATGGTGAGTCCAAAGAAGTAACTGCAGATTACCTGCTTGTTACTGTTGGACGTCGTCCTAACACAGACGGAGAACTGGGTCTTGATATGATCGGTGTTGACGTTGACGAGCGTGGTTTCGTTAAAGTTGACCACCAAGGTCGCACAAGCATTCCACACATCTTCGCAATTGGTGATATCGTATCTGGTCTGGCTCTGGCACACAAAGCTTCTTACGAAGGTAAAGTGGCTGCTGAAGCAATCGCTGGACAACCGTCTGTAGTTGACTACAAATGTATGCCAGCTGTTGTGTTCACAGATCCTGAGTGCTCCAGCGTAGGTTACACTGAAAAAGAAGCAAAAGAAAAAGGCTACAAAGTAAAAGCAGGCAAATTCCCTTATGCGGGTAACGGCCGTGCGGTATCTTTGAACCATGCTGAAGGCTTCGTGAAAATCGTTGCTGACGAAGAAAGCGGCCTTGTACTGGGTTGCCAAATCGTTGGTCTGGAAGCTTCCAACCTGATTGCTGAGCTTGGTCTTGCAATCGAGATGGGTGCAACTTTGGAAGATCTGGCGCTTACTATTCACGCTCACCCAACTTTGGGCGAAATCGTAATGGAAGCAGCGGAACTGGTAATGGGTCACCCGATCCACATCATCTCCCGCTAAGATCAGCTAAAGCTCGGATTCGTCCGGCATCATATGATAGATTTGAAAGAGACGAGTGGCGCTAATTGCGTAGCTCGTCTCTTTTTTTAGGTATTTGATATACGGTTTAAGGTTGTAGGAGCGCAGAATGTTTCAAGTCTTTTTACATGCTGCGCAGTATGGTACACTATTAAAATGATCAGACCTGAAACGTCTGTAGCCCATTTGGTTATTAGTGAGCAACATATATAGAGATGCGAGGAGATACCAACATGAAAAACTATCTCGATTTATTACAAGATATATTGGATAACGGCGTTCATAAAGGGGATCGTACCGGAACAGGCACGCAATCCGTGTTTGGCAGACAGCTCCGTTATGACTTGTCCGAGGGATTCCCGCTGGTGACGACCAAGCGAATTCACCTGAAATCGGTCATTCATGAGCTGCTGTGGTTCTTGAGCGGTGATACGAATATCGCTTATCTGAAGGAAAACGGTGTGAAGATCTGGGATGATTGGGCCGATGAGAACGGTGATCTTGGCCCGGTGTATGGCTCACAGTGGCGTACATGGGAAGCGCCCAACGGGGAGAAAATAGATCAGATTGCTGCTGTGGTGGATTCCATTAAAAATAATCCGGATTCCCGCCGTCATCTGGTAAGTGCATGGAATGTGGCCGAGATTAACAACATGAAATTACCGCCTTGTCATTTTGCGTTTCAATTTTACGTAGCTGAGGGTAAGTTATCCTGTATGCTGACGATGCGATCTGTGGATACATTCCTTGGACTTCCCTTTAACATTGCCAGTTATGCGCTCCTGACACATATGATTGCTCAGCAATGTGACCTTGAGGTTGGTGAGTTTATCTGGTCGGGTGGAGATGTGCATATCTATTCCAATCATGTGGAGCAGGTGAAAACCCAACTGGAGCGTGAGCCTTTGGCCCTGCCTAAGCTGATTATCAAGCGGAAGCCGGATTCCATTTTTGACTACAAGTTTGAAGATTTCGAATTCGAGAACTATCAGCATCACCCGGGCATCAAAGCACCAATAGCGGTATAACAGGCTGCTGTGCAGACTGGAGTGAACATGCAGCATTAAGCAAGAGCAGATATAAATTTTTGCTTATTCTCATTCAATGGAAGGAGGGACGTTTGTTGAGTATTGAACTTGTATGGGCTATGGGAGAGAACGGTGTTATCGGGCTTAACAATTCGCTCCCCTGGCGATTACCGAAAGATATGGCTTTCTTCAAACAGCAAACGATTAACAAAACAATTATTATGGGGCGTAATACATGGGAGTCTTTTGGCGGCAAGCCGCTTCCCCAGCGTCGTAATATTGTTGTGACCCGGGACTTGAATTACAAAGCGGATCAGGCGGAGATCGTACATACGATTGAAGAAGGTCTTGCTGCTGCTCGGGGCGAGGAGCTCTGTGTTATCGGTGGTTCCCAGGTGTATCGGGAGTTTTTACCGTTTGCCGACCGTCTGGTTGTGACCAGAATTCATGCGCAATTTGAGGGCGATACCTTCTTTCCTGAAGTGGATTGGTCGGAATGGGAATTGAAGAAGCAGATCGAAGGCGAGCAGGATGAGAAAAACGTCTATCCCTTCACGTTTGAATTTTACGAGCGTAAACAACAGGCGTGAAAGTATCGTGTGATCTGCGTCCAGAATACAATTAGAACAACAGGCATCGACTTGCGAATTTTTCGTGAACGGTGCCTTTTTATTTTTCATGGATAGTTAAAATTGAAGCAGCATTATCATATGACATTAATGTGACACGTGGACTGGGTGAATTTGCATAATATACAGTAGCTTTGATTGCGGTTTTGGTTAAAAAGTGTAAAAACAATGGATTTCAACGTTGTAAAGCTTTAAATCATGTTTCCGTTTCGGTAATTGAGCTTGTTTTTTCAAAACTGTTGATTTTAATGGTAATTTATCTTACATTTATATAACGTTCTTAAGAATTATCTCTGAAACTATCGGTTATCACACAGGGTATCTTCTGTTTTAAGACCAAATTTCTGCTATTGACCATATGTTGATTTGAACGCTATGATGAATAAAATACAAATAATTATGCGGATAATCCATTTAATATTCATTGCCATAAATGCTACTATAATTGAAATATCTTTGAGTAGATTTTGTGATACAATAGACAAAAACTCAGGTAAACGAGTAATCCATTTCATATAAAGCCATGCGCATGAAGGGATTAAGACAAGAACGGATGGGGGAAACGTAAGATGTCTACACCTACTGGATTTATGGAATACAAACGGCAGCTCCCTGCCGATCGAGAGCCAGCGGAGCGCATCAAGGATTGGGAAGAGTTTCATAAACATATGGCTGAGGAAGAGCTCAGAACACAAGGTGCACGATGTATGGATTGTGGTACCCCGTATTGTCATACAGGTATAGATATGATTGGCGGGACGTCGGGATGCCCGGTTCATAACCTGATTCCAGAGTGGAACAATCTCGTCTATCGTGGTTTGTGGAAAGAAGCGCTTGAACGCCTTCACAAAACGAACAACTTCCCGGAATTTACAGGTCGTATCTGTCCAGCTCCTTGTGAAGGATCTTGTACAGTCGGACTCATTGGTCAGCCTGTAACCATTAAAACGATTGAAGAAGCGATTATCGAAAAAGGATTCGAAGAAGGCTGGGTAGTTCCACAGCCGCCGGAGAAACGCACAGGCAAACGTGTAGCTGTGGTTGGTTCAGGTCCAGCGGGACTTGCAACAGCAGCTCAGCTGAACAAAGCCGGACATTCGGTAACCGTATATGAACGTTCGGACCGTGTCGGCGGATTGCTGATGTACGGAATTCCAACGATGAAACTGGATAAAAAAGTGGTACAGCGTCGCGTAGATTTGCTGGAAGCGGAAGGCATTCAGTTTATTACGAATACCGAGATCGGAAAAGATATTCCTGCTCAGCAGCTTGTTGATGAGTATGATGCAGTGGTTCTGTGTGGCGGAGCGACCAAACCACGTGAATTTAACATCGAAGGTTCTACGCTGAAGGGCGTACATTACGCCATGGACTTCTTGAATGGCAGCATCAAGAGTTATCTGGACTCCAACCTGGAAGATGGCAATTATATTTCAGCGAAGGATAAAGATGTGATTGTAATCGGTGGCGGGGACACAGGTTCTGACTGTGTTGCAACATCGCTTCGTCATGGCTGCCGTACCATTACGCAATTTGGTACACACACGCAAGCTCCAATGGAGCGTGATCGTATCAACAACCCTTGGCCGCAATTCCCTAACGTATATACGCTGGACTATGCACAAGAAGAAGCAAAAGCTTTGTTTGGTCAAGACCCGCGTGAGTTCTCGATCATGACTACAAAATTTGTGGGTGATGATGAGGGCAATCTCAAAGAGCTGCACACGATTCAAATCGAGCGTATTGTTGATGAGACTGGCCGCAAAATCTACCAGCCAATCCCGGGTACAGAGCGTGTATTCCCTGCTCAGATGGCCATGATTGCAATTGGTTTCGATGGACCGGAACAAACGCTGGTTGAGCAGCTTGGACTGGAAACAGATCGCCGTACAAACGTTAAAGCGCGTTATGGCAAGTACAACACCAATGTGGACAAAGTATTTGCAGCGGGTGATATGCGCCGTGGTCAAAGCCTGGTTGTATGGGCAATCAATGAAGGCCGTGAAGCAGCTCGTGAAGTTGATAAATATTTGATGGGTGCAACGGTGCTTGCTTAATACTGCTCCATAAATGAGCTGTTATTATTACTGCTTATTAAGAAGTCAAAGTAAATAGATATTGCATAAAAGATCAGCCCTCGCAGATGCGGGGGCTGTTTGTCGTTCATTATATAACACTGCAATCTTTGCCTTATTTGTTGTGAAAGTGTGATTGAAAGCATTGCTTTTTACAAGATAAAGACTTATTATTAGATTATAATTATTATAAATAAGATGATAAGTTGTATGAACCATGACCATGATAAAAATGTGAGTATATCGATCAACATACGTTTAAGTAAATTAAGGTGAGAATTATTAACGGAGGTGCACCCGCATGGCAGGCAATCGGGACAAGTCCATTACAGAGCAAATTCATCAAATTAAAAATCAATTGGTTGATAAAGGTTATAAGTTAACGCAGCAGCGTGAAGTGACAGTACGTGTGCTGCTTGAACATGAGAAGGATCATTTCAGCGCAGAGGAAGTATTTTTGCTGGTCAAGGAGAAGTTCCCGGAGATCGGGCTTGCAACCGTCTATCGAACACTGGAGCTGCTGAGTGACCTTCAGGTTGTTGAGAAAATTAATTTTGGGGATGGAGCGGCTCGTTTCGACCTGCGCAGCACAGACGGCTCTCATCATCATCACCATCTGATCTGTACCGAATGTGGAAGTGTCGAGGAAATTATGGAAGATGGGCTGCTTAAACTGGAGCAGCAGGTGCTGCTCCAGTATGGATTTGCGGTCACAGATCATCGGCTTGATTTTCAGGGAGTCTGCAAAGAATGCAGAGAAAAACATAAGCTGGATGAGCAAGCGGCTGGATAATTCATTTCCGGTAGGTGATCTTGAATCCAAAATCTGATATAATAAGTTTCAGAAGCAAGGGGCTTCCGTCGGCGGAAGGCCCCTTTTTGCCGTCATACAAGGCGGTGAAGGAGGAGAGATGGACGGATGAAGACACTGGTTATCGCGGAGAAACCCGACATGGGTCGAACCATTGCCGCCGTCATAGAACCAAAAGCCAAAAATAATCGGACATATCTGGAAGGTGAGCATTATATCATCACCTGGGCGATTGGACATTTGCTCGGATTGGCTGAACCGGATGCCTATGATTCGAAGTACAAGCGCTGGAACATTGCGGACCTGCCGATCATCCCGGAGCAATTCAAAATTGTGCCCAATCCACGGACAAAGGACCAGCTCAAAACGATCGGGGAACTTGCAAAGCGGGCTTCTTCTATCGTGAATGCTTGCGATGCCGGGCGGGAAGGGCAGTATATTTTTGCCCTCATTCAGCAACAGTTGAAGCTGCGCCAGCCTGTCAAACGTTTATGGATATCGGACTTAACGGCCGAGAGCATTCGGCGTGGATTTGACGGGCTTAAAGATGCATCTGAATTTGAAAATCTGACACATGCAGCTCGTGCGCGAAGTGAAGCGGACTGGCTGATTGGCATGAACGCCTCCAGGGCGTTCACGACAAGGCATAATGCTCTTTTGTCTGTAGGTCGTGTGCAGACACCTGTGCTCGCGCTGATCTACGATCGGGAGATCGAGATTGAGGCTTTTCAATCACAGACGTTCTATGAAGTAGCAGCCTGGTTTCGACAGGAGGGTGTCGAGTATCGGGGGGTACGTCAAGGCGACAAGCTTACGGATGCTGAAGCAGCAGAGGCCATAGCGGTCAGCGTGAAGGGCAAGACAGGGCACATCGTGAAATATGAAGCCAAACAAACGAAGGAGTATCCGTATCGGCTGTATGACCTTACTCTTTTGCAGCGGGAGGCGAATGCGAAGTATGGTTACGGGGCCAAAAAAACACTGGATATCGCGCAGGCGTTATATGAAAAACATAAAGTCATTTCGTATCCGCGTACCAATTCCAACTATGTGACGGAGCAGAACATCGAAGGCATGTACAAAACGTTGCAGCTGCTCAAAAATGGAACCTACAGCGAGCTGGCATTGGGTGCAAAGCCTGAGCTGGTGCACAAGAACAATAAAGGGGTCTGCAACCCGACCAAGGTGGAGGATCACCATGCGATTCTGCCAACGTTGAAACGCCCGGGAACGCTGTCCAAGGATGAACAAAACATTTACGATCTGATTGTGCGACGTTTTTTGTCTCATTTCTATCCACCAGCGGAGTACAAGCAGCATACCGTGCTGACGGAAGTTGAAAAGCATGAGTTCAAAACGTCTGTCAAAGAGCTGTTGTCGCTTGGCTGGAAAGTCGTCCTGGGTTCCAATGATTCGGAGCAAGGGGCTTCGGGCAAGAAAAAAAGCAAAAAAAACGGCAATGAAGAAGAGGACGCCGAGGAGTGGACGGACAAAGCGTTTGCCGTACAGCCTGACTTGCCTGTTCATTGTACAAAGAGTGAGTTTAAAGAGAAAGCAACCCAGCCGCCCAAAAGTTATACGGAGGGAACGCTGCTCAAGGCGATGGAGAGTGCAGGCAAACAGATCGAGAATGAAGAGCTGCGGGATGCGATGAAGGACAGCGGTCTGGGTACCCCGGCGACACGTGCCGCAACGATTGAGCGACTCAAAAATGTAGGCTATATCACGATGCAGGGGAAAAAGATGCAGTTGACTCTGAAAGGGAGAACAGCCATCGAGCTAATTCGTCGTGCAGGTGTAGATTTGCTGACTTCCCCTGAGATGACCGGGCAGTGGGAGCGCCGATTGCACCAGATTTCCAAAGGTGAGGCAGGACAGGACAAGTTCATGGAAAACGTCAAAAAATTTACGTTGTCCATTATTGAGAAGGTGCGTGTTCAGACTCCGGCTGCGGCCAATGCTTTTGGTGAAGATACACGTGGAGGTAAGGGCAGGGGAAAAGGGAATTCGGCTCGCAAGTCATCGGCAGCAAACACTTCCACGAATCGTGCCGGTTCCAGGAAAGCTTCCGCAGCCAGCACAAGCTCAAGTACACAAACGGCTGTACGAACAAGCGCTTCACCGCAATCAGGTGTGAGAGAGGTTCTTGCTTCATGCCCTTCTCCCGGGTGCAGCGGGCAAATCATAGAAGGCAAGAAGGGGTATGGCTGTTCTCGTTTCAAAGAAGGCTGTACGTTTGTCATCTGGAAAGAGTATGCGGGTAAAAAGATTACAAGCAGCATGTTGAAGTCGTTAGTGGAGAAGGGCAGCACGCAGGTGCTCTCGTTCAAACGCAAGGACGGCAGCACGGTGAAGGCACGTATCATTTTGAAGAATGCTGCGACGGGCGAGTTATCAGGGGAGAAGCAGGAAACCTGAAAAATCCTGAAAATCTGAAAATCTGAAAATCCCGTCCGTATACACAATGAAAAAGAAACCCGTGTTTCCGGTGAAATGTCCTCAGGCAAAGGATGCATTCGCCAGAAAGCAGGGTTTCTTGTCATTTGCAGAACCCATTAACCATGGGTTCTTTGCTTCTGCTGCTGTTGTATATTTTCATGAATCACTTTAGGGACCTCTTCCAGCGCAGTGATCGTATACATGGAGGTTTCGGGATTTGGCTGCAGCTCAACGATATTATACTGCCATTCATTGGGCTGTTTAATGTAAATGCTGTGGATTCCGGCATTCACGGCAGGCATAATGTCTGTGCGAAGCGAGTTGCCGATCATCCAGGTTGCACGCCGGTCGAATGTGCCGCTCGCGAGAATACCCTCAAGTGCTTCGATATTTTTGTGCTGACGAATATAAATGCGGTCATCAAAATAAATGGAAAGCTTCATCTGATCAATTTTACGCTGCTGAATCACCGTTTCCCCGCCAGTGTACAGATAGAGCGAATGTCCAGCGGACTTCAGGTCTTCTAACGTTTCTACCATATGGGGGTAAGGTTCAACTTCCTGTGTGTATACACTGATGCCCAGCTTGCTCAGGTATGTTTCTTCTTTGGTTGAAGTAGGCCGGGCATACTTTTTGGAAAAGTAACGATACGTATCAATCAGGGACTGTGGAAAATGGTGGCTTGCGAACCCGACCTTGTTTACACCAGTCACGTCTATTTCAAGCTGTTTCTCCCGAATCTGCTGTGTGGTCAGGGGATGTCCATCAAACCATTGCATCATGTTCTCAAAGAACTCTCCCAGAACCAGATTAAAGTATTTATTACAATACACAAGGGTATCATCGAGATCAAACAAAATATGTTGTTTAATTAAAGCCATAGTTACTCACTCCTTGCAGCCGGCAAACTTCTCTTGCTCACATCATTCAGATGCGAATATAGGATTCCAGAAACATATTTAATTCAGATACGCCGTCCGGCCGAATGCTGTATTTTTCTTTACGATTGCTTCCAAGCAGATGCGTACGCAGCAGACCTGCAATACGAAGGGCCATGACCTGATCTTTCACAGGGTCTTCATCTTTGCCAAGCTCTTCACACATCTCTGCAAGCGACTTGGGCTCGTCCGATACATATCTTAACAGGCGAAGTCTTTCGGGATCTGCCAACGCATGCGTGAATCGAAGCAAACATGTTGGCGGCTCGTCCTCGCTCTCCTCGGGTGTATCTACAGGATACTGTATAATCATCATGCCTTCATAGAAACAGTACATGTTAATTGGACGGTTATGCACGGTCGGGAACAGAATAACTTCGTTAAGTCCGGGCATCGGTTCGACGATTACGCCTGCTGTGGCATATTCAATTAATAATTCAGGCCCCATCTTTTCAAGCAAAATACGTTTTTCTTCAGCGTCTTCTTCAAGCCATACACGATGATCCTCGCTTATATTCTGGCAGTAATGCTGATCCCATAGTCGCAATAATGGGACATAGCTGTTCCGAATACGCGTGGATTCTTCCATTGTAAGCTCAGGCATTAAAGGAGATACGCGTGCAAACAATTCTTCTGCTGAAAGTTCAGAGAGCATATTCAGAAAGTCCTGGTTTTCCGAGGTTGTATTCTGATAAGCTGCCCATGCAAACAGAACATCGAAATCGTCAAAGGGCCACGTTGCGGCTGGTGCAAGTGCGGCTCTCACATTGGAGCTTAGCTTGCCTTCAACGTCCTGAATCCATTCAGGACCAATGTCCAAGTGCTGAATCCATTTCTTAGTAACATAGACCAGAAAGCTGTTAAGCATCTCATATATCGGTGAGACATCAATTTTAACGTGATAAGCCATAATGATGCAGAATCCTCCCGTCACATCTAGATATACACAGCGACTTATGTACTATTATGGCTTGTTTTGCAGGGCGTTGTCCACTATAATGTTCAAGTTCGGGGTTATATAGCGACACAATCGTTAAAGTATACACCTATATAAAGACAGACTAAAGATCGTCAGCGATGGCGATTTTTCTTTGTTTGCGCTTGCAGGAGGAATAAATTATTGTGACATCCCTATTCAAATCTAAAATATCACCTTCCACATTAAACTATTTGATCCTGATTACAGTGATTGTTGCAGCAGGAGTCAGCCAAGGGCTGTTGCTGCCTGTGCTATCCATTTTCCTGGAGCAGCAGGGCGTTTCCCCCGGGGTGAATGGGCTAAATGCTGCAGCGCTCTATGTGGGCTCCTTTGCCATGACACTGGTTGCCGAGCGTCTGCTTGGGGCATTGGGATTTAAAAAGCTGATTGTTGGCGGTTTGATTTTGGTCATGCTGCCTTTACTGTTGTTTCCTTACTTTCCTGGACTGAAAATATGGTTTGTGCTTCGCCTGATTGTTGGCATTGGAGATAGTGCCTTGCATTATGCTGCCCAGCTATGGGTGCTGCTGGTCACGGCACCTGAGAAGCGGGGGCGGTACATATCGCTATATGGTATGTCTTATGGACTGGGCTTCAGTATTGGCCCGCTAGGAATTAAACTGCTCACGTTCGGTGATGCTGTTCCGTTTCTGGTGCTGTTTGCAGGTATGGCCGCAGTGCTTGTTCTGGTCATGCTGAAGCTGCCAGATACCAGGCCAGAAAAAGCAGAGCATGGTCATTTGCCAGAACGGCGTTTTCGCCGTAGCTTCGCCTGGGCATGGTATGCCTTGCTGCCGGCACTATTATACGGTTATATGGAGGCTGGCATGAACAGCAATTTCCCGGTGTATGGGCTCCGAATCGGATATGATGCAAACGAGATTTCTTCCTTGCTTCCTTTTATAGGCATCGGAGGATTGTTTCTTCAGCTTCCGCTTGGCATGTTAAGTGACCGATATGGTCGAAAACATGTTCTGATGACAGCCGGTATAGGAGGAGGCCTTGCGTTTATGCTAGTTCCTTTTGTAGGCACGCATTTTTGGTTAACGCTTATACTCATACTCATTGCGGGCGGGCTTGTCGGTTCCTTTTTTTCTCTCGGTCTGGCGTATGCCGCAGATATTTTGCCGAAAGCCTTGCTGCCAGCAGCTAATGTAGTCGCCTCATTTCATTTTACGATCGGAAGCATCGTTGGCCCCAATCTGGGAGGGCAGCTGATTAATTGGGTGTCCCCTGGCAGCATGTTTACGATGCTTGGCTGCCTTTATATCATTTTTGGCATCACGGGTGTATTATTTCAGCGTAAACGTGAAGCGGAATTTGTGTTAAAATAGAAGCGGGTGTTCGCATGGAAATTGATGTCCATTTCCGAGTACACTAGTAGCAGGGAAAAACATGGACAAGAGGAGACATCGCGATGATCAGAGTGGAGAACTTGAGTAAATCCGTTGGAGTGGATCGTATTCCCATCCTGCGTGATATTCGTTTTGATATGCAGCAAGGAGAGATGATTGCGGTGGTCGGCTCCAGCGGGAGCGGCAAAAGCATGCTGCTGAAATGTTTGGCGATGAAAGAAAAGTGGGATTCCGGCAGTTTCACGGTCGATGGCATCGATATTTTGAAAGAGGGCTGGTCCGGTAAACAGAAAATCAGAAGAGAATGGGCATACTTGGAGCAGAACCCGCAGTTGTATCCGAGAAAAACGGCGCTTAAAAACGTACTTATTGGACGTTTTGGTCAGACGCCGTTATGGAGGATGGCAACAGGCATGGTGCGTTCAGACGACTACATGGGAGCGATGGATCATCTCGAAGGCCTTGGTCTCTTGGACAAGGCTCATCAGACTGCCGAGAAGATGAGCGGCGGAGAGAAACAGCGTGTTGCCATTGCACGTGCTCTTGCACACGGGGCCAAGGTTGTTCTGGCGGATGAACCGGTCATCGGGCTTGATCCCCACACCGCTGACGCCGTACTGGAGACTTTGCGCAAATTATGTGAAGAGGAACGAGCCACCATAATTACCGTGCTTCCGATTGAACTCGCGGAGAAGCATGCTTCACGAATCTGGGGCATTGCGGAAGGCCGGATTGTGTTTGATATACGCGGACGCAGATTGACACAGCAGGAAAAAAATCAGATTTAACCGATATAAATGAAAAGAGTGATGAGATTGCTTAATTCGCGTTGGGGGCGCTGCGTAGCAGCAGGTTCAATGGCTGTTCTGCTTGGAGCGGTGCTGAGTGGCTGTACAGTAATTAGCGACCCCAAGCTTCTGATGAAGCCGCCGATGATGTCTACGGACAAAGAGAAGCTGTATAATATTGTGCAAAAGGAAACTCCGCCCGAAAGCAAGCTGATTCGTCCTAAGGACATGAGCAACACGAGCATGATTCGTGTCGAGGACCTGAATGGCGACGGTATTCGCGAGGCGAGTGTTTTCTATGAGACGCCGAATGAAAATGTGCGTATCCATGGCATGATTTTGGAGGAGCAGGGTGGCTCCTGGGTCAAAAAACTGACGTTTGATGTACCGGGTAACGAACTGGAATCTTTTAAAGTAATGGATATTACGAATGATGGCAATCCCGACATCGTGGTGGGAGTCAGCCTGCAGGATCAGAAAGCCTTGACGGCTTATTCCTACAAGGGAGGCGTTCTGGAGCAGGTACTGGGTGGCGTTCCATATAATCAGGTGATTATTGATGATATGCAGGGCGATGCGCTTGATTTAAGCGGTGACGGCAAAAGTGATTTTGTCGTTGTTTCGTTGAATGCCAGTGGATTCGCCACGATTGCTTTGTACCAGTATCAGGACGACAGCTTTAAGGAAATAGACAAGGTTGTTACGGACTATACGGTGAAAGAAGTATACAATGCTCTAGGCGGCGAGATTACTGACGGAAAAATGGGCATCGTGCTGGATGCAGACCTCGATGATCGCAGTTCCTTCACACAAATTATGTATGTTCAGGACAACAAACTCGTCAGCGCTTTTAAATCACCGGATCAAACGTACAGAGATGACAAAATTTTAAGCGGTGATGTGAATAATGATGGTATTATTGAGTTTGGATTAAAAGAAACACCAAAGGGCTGGGAGCATTACGTGTTTGATTCACGCATGTGGTTCTATACGTTCTACCAGTGGGATGGCAAAGAGGGCAAGAAGTTTGTGTCGTTCCAGTTCCGGGATGATGCAGACCTGTTCCATCTGAACCTGAAGCCGGAATGGTACGGCAAGATCACAATTGACACCAAATCGGAGAAGGAAAAATATATCCGGTTCAAAATGATCAAAACGGATGAAACCGTGGCCGAGGTCAAATATTTTACATTTTCACAGTGGGATCTTGAAAAGGGGAAAAGCTGGAAGGAAATTACGCGAACGAAAGATCGGGTAATTGCATCACGTGTTGCACAAGCGGAGGCGGGCAAGGATGCATTAAGTAAAACTTCTCAGCTGAATAGAAAGGAAGAACTTAATGAGTAAAGTACTTATTCTTGAGGATGAGGAATCCATCCGTAGTTTTATCGTCATTAACTTGAAAAGAAACGGATTTGAAGTGCTGGAAGCCGGGGATGGGCATGAAGCGCTGCGCATTCTACAATCCGTTCCGGATATTGATCTGGCGCTGCTGGACGTTATGGTGCCGGGAATTGACGGGTTTGAAGTATGCAGACGCATTCGTGAAACGAACGAACGGCTTGGCATTATTTTTCTGACGGCAAAGGTTCAGGAACAGGATAAAGTATACGCTCTGTCAGTCGGGGCAGATGATCACGTAAGCAAACCGTTCAGTCCGACCGAGCTGATTGCACGTATTCAATCCTTGCTGCGCCGGGTCAACGTACATCGCGAAACCGCCGCCAAGGTAACGTTCCAATCCGGACCGTTCTCTCTGGATTTAATCTCCAAACAGTTTAAAAAGAATAATGAAGCGATCGAGCTGACGCCTACAGAGTTCTCTTTAATACAGTTCTTCCTTGAAAAAGAAAATACGCCGCTGAGCCGGGATCTGCTGCTGGATCACGTATGGGGCAAAGAGTACATGGGTGATCCTAAAATTGTGGATGTTAACATCCGTCGTCTGCGTCAAAAAATCGAGAACAATCCTTCCGAGCCTGAATACCTGCAAACTGTATGGGGTCACGGGTACAAATGGAAGGGCCGGGATCAATGATAAAAAAAGGTATTACGCGGCAGATTGTGCTGCATTATTTTATTGTAGTATTTCTCGCACTCGTACTGGTTGAATTTGTATTTATGCTGGCCGTGCAGCGGTTTTATTACGAGAGTATCTACAATACGATTAGCACCCACATCACCAACAACAGAGATTTTCTTGAGCCGATTGCCAGAGCGAACAATGGGGAGGACGGCAATAACAATTTGTCCACACTGCTCGTTCGCCTTGCGTTAGACAACACGGAGCTGGAGATTCTGGATCTGAACGGGCGGGTGTTAGCAAGTTCGACAGCATTTGAATCAGATCGGGCAGTACTGCAGACAAGTGATATTATGCAGGCGCTGAACGGCGATATGGGACGCTGGATCGGCAGGCAGCCGAATACGGGTGAATCGGTCATGGCGGTGGCTAACAAATTCGATCTGGGCGGGGAGAACACTTACATTGTGCGTTATCTGACCTCTCTGGAATCAGTCAACTCGAAGCTGCTCGTCATGGGACTGCTGGCTATTGCGGTCGGTGTTGGCGTACTTGCCATCGTGTTAATTATCAGTATAGGTATGGCTAACTCGATTGTACGTCCAATCAACAGCATTACAGCGGTATCCGCACAGATGGCGAAAGGCAGACTGGATGTGCGAGTCAAGGGCAATTACAAACACGAACTCGGCGAACTCGCTTCAACGCTGAATTTCATGGCCCATGAGATTGTGCGCAGTAACCAGATCAAGGATGACTTTATTTCCTCCATATCACATGAACTGCGAACGCCGCTGACCAGTATCAAGGGATGGAGTGAGACACTCGACTCGGGCGGGTATGACCCGGAAGAAACACGCATTGGTATGGGAATCATCGCCAAGGAAACCGAGCGGTTGATTGGGCTTGTGGAGGAAATGCTTGATTTCTCCAAGCTGCAGCAAAATCAGATGAAGCTGGTTAAAGGTACAGTGAATATCCGTGAGATTGTACAGGAGACAATGCTGAATGTTTGGGCCAAAGCAGAGCAAAAGCAGGTTCATCTGAAGCTGGAGACGGATGAGACGCGTGCCTACAATGTGTATGGCGACGGGAATCGTCTGAAACAGGTCTTTCTGAATATCGTGGACAATGCGATCAAGTTCTCGCATGAGAATTCCTGGATCTTTCTGTCTGTCAGAGAGGAGAACGGGCAGATTGTTGCTTCCGTTCAGGATACGGGTATCGGTATTAGCGAGGAGCATTTGATCAAGGTAAGAGATCGCTTTTTTCAGGTCAACCATCAAAATGGTGGAACCGGGCTTGGGCTTGCCATCACACAAGAACTTGTGGAGCTTCATGAGGGTACCATTACGATGCAAAGCGAGCTTGGATCAGGAACAACGGTTACGGTAACCTTGCCTATGCTTAACGAGGAGAATTCGCTGGCTGAACAAAATGTGACAAGTACAGAGCCGGAAGTGAAGCCTGAATCGGGCAATGCTCTTGCTCAGTCGGAGCAGCAGCGTTCAGTTCAAGATTGGTCTGGTCAAGAGAAGAAATGATCATTGTGGGTTAATCTTACTTACCAGGATGATATAGTGAAAAACGAAAGGCGAGCCGTCATGGCTCGCCTTTTTATCATATCGCATGTTCTTAAGTTGTTATTTATGTTTGAATCCTTTAAATCCATACATTATGAGGATAATCCACCTGTACGGAGACGACCGCTTTTTTCGTAAACTTCTTTCAGTATACGCACCGGCTGTGTGCGAACAGCTGGTTTAGGTGCTACGACTTCATTTGGTCCAACAACAACAATTTCATCAGCTGTACCTTTAACAATGGCACCATCCTTGATGATCGCTCCTTCACCGATAATGGCACGTTCAATATGAACGCCGCGGCCTACGCGTGCATTTGGCATAATAACACTGTCAAGCACTTCGGAGCCTTTGCCAACTTCTGCACCACAGAAAATGACGGAGCGCTCTGCACGACCTTCAATGGCACATGAGTCGTGAACCATAGAGGAGATATGCTCCACTTGTGGTTGTCTTGTTTTGATTGCACTCGGTTTAGAGCGCCATTCACGGGTAAACATCGGCCAGTCTTCTCGCTGCAGGCTCCAGTTCTCCTCGTTGTACAGCAGATCCATATGTGCATCCCAAAGACTTTTCACCGTACCCACGTCTTTCCAATATCCATCAAAGTTGTAAACGTAAAGAGAGTTTGTTTCTTTTAACATCTGCGGGATGACATCCTTGCCAAAATCATGACTTGAGTTTGGATTCGCAGCATCTTCAAGCAGATGTCGTTTCAAATATTGCCAATTAAACATGTAAATGCCCATAGAAGCGAGGTTGCTTTTTGGTTCAGCAGGTTTCTCGGCAAATTCAGTTACGCGCAGATTTTCATCTGCGGCCATAATGCCAAAACGATGAGCTTCGTTCCACGGCACTTCCATAACGGAAATCGTCGCAGCAGCGTTGTTAGCCTGATGTGCCTCAAGCATCTCGCGATAGTTCATATGATATATGTGATCACCCGACAAAATCAGCACATTTTCGGGGTTTTGCTGGTCAATATAGTCCATATTTTTAAATATGGCATCCGCAGTTCCCAAGTATTCGTCATTTCCTGTATGATAAGATGGAAGCAAGGAGATTCCGGTCTTTTTTGAATCACCATGTGACCACGGTTCTCCTTGACCAATGTGTTCGTGCAACGATTCCGCTTGGTACTGCGTCAGAACTCCTACAGTGTCGATTCCTGAGTTAACGCAGTTACTGAGAGGAAAATCGATGATACGGTAGTGCCCGCCAAACGGTACAGCGGGTTTTGCAATTCTCGAGGTTAAAGGAGCTAATCGCTTTCCTTCTCCTCCCGCCAACAGCATAGCGATGCAATCTTTATTAAACATGATCGTTTCCCTCCCAAAATATTTGTGCATTGTAGTACATTAGTAAACGAAAGCAGGGCCTGTGAAACTATTGTTATTGTAAAAATTCTGAAAAACTACATCATTTTTTTAAATAACGCATTTTTCTTTTCAACTTGGCTAAAATGGGGTAATGGTTAGCGTTATATCTATTTTCTGCAGAAAAGAAGGTGATCTCTTGGCTATTCAACCGCTGACACATCCGGATATTTTGCCGGAGCATATTTATTTATTTCATGAAGGTAATCTTCATCACAGTTATCGAATGTTGGGCGCGCAGCCTGAGACTCGCGATCACCGTCAAGGGTTCCGCTTTACCGTGTGGGCACCAAACGCCGTAGAAGTTGGACTGGCTATGGACCGTAATGGGTGGAAGGGTGAAATGGAACCATTATATAAGATACCCGAATCAGGATTTTGGAGTCGTTTTTTTCCGGGAATTGAAGAAGGTACTTTATACAAATTTCGCATTTTAACGGAAGACGGCACCGAAATGCTCAAAGCCGACCCTTATGCATTCCAGGCCGAGGTACGCCCTCAAACGGCATCTGTTACAAGTTCGATCCAAGGCTACAAATGGAATGACGGTGCGTGGAGACGCAAGCAGCGCACGATCTTCAATAAGCCTTTACATATTTATGAAATGCATCTGGGCACCTGGAAGCGGAAAGACGACGGAAGTTTATACAGCTATCGTGAGATGGCAGACTTGCTCGTTCCTTATTTATTGGAGATGAATTACACTCATGTCGAAATGATGCCGCTCAGTGAACATCCGTATGATCTGTCATGGGGATACCAAAACACCGGGTTTTACGCGCCAACCAGCCGTTATGGGCATCCAAAAGATCTGATGTATCTGGTGGATACTTTACATCAGGCGGGTATTGGCGTATTGCTGGATTGGGTGCCTGCTCATTTTGCCAAAGATGCACATGGTCTGCGTCTGTTCGACGGAACACAGCTGTATGAATACGCAGATCCGATGTTAGCCGAGAAGCCGGGATGGGGCACACTCAGCTTTGATTATTCCAAACCGGAGGTTCGTTCATTTCTCATCTCCAATGCATTGTATTGGCTGGAAATGTATCATTTTGACGGACTTCGGGTAGATGCGGTAACGAGCATGCTGAGACTTGATTTTGAAAAGCAGCCCGGTCAGTATCGTACCAATGATGAAGGCGGACTGGAAAACAAAGAAGCGGTAGCCTTTTTACAGCAATTAAATACTACGGTTTTTGAATATTTCCCCTATGCTTTAATGATGGCTGAAGAATCCAGTGCATGGCCGATGGTTACGATGCCGGTGGACAAAGGCGGTCTGGGCTTTAACTATAAGTGGAACATGGGCTGGATGAACGATACGTTGGACTACATGGAATCTGACTTTCATGAACGTGCTTCCAAACATCATTTGCTGACATTCCCGGTTGTATACTCCTTTTCTGAAAATTATGTGCTTCCTCTGTCTCATGACGAGGTGGTGCATGGTAAAAAGTCACTTCTGAACAAAATGCCAGGAAGTTATGAGCAGAAATTCGCGGGTATGCGCGCGTTTCTCGGTTATTTCATGACATTCCCGGGCAAAAAGCTGTTATTCATGGGCGGAGAGTTCGGCCAGTTCATCGAATGGAAAGATGAGGATCAACTGGACTGGTTTTTGCTCGATTATGACAGTCACCGCAGCCTGCACAGGTTTGCACGGGAGCTGTCTAATCTGTACATCCGTGAAAAAGCTTTGTGGGAGCTTGATCATTCCTTTGACGGTTATGAATGGATCACTCCGGATGATCAGGGCCAAAGTGTCATTTCATACGTACGCAAAGGAAAAAAACCTGCGGATACACTCCTGGTGCTCATTAATTTCCAGCCTGTCAAAAGGGAGCGTTACCGGATTGGCGTCATGCGTCCCGGTATGTATACCGAAGTTCTGAACAGTGATCATATTGATTACGGTGGTTCAGGGATAACTAATAATATGCAGTTGCCTACGCAAAAGATTCCTTTTCACGGGCATGGACACAGCCTGGAACTGGATTTGCCGCCGCTCAGCGTTGTCATTTTAAAGAAGATGACACGTCGGAAAACGGAGCCCAGCGCTGAAGGTAGCGCTTCCGTGAAATCGAAAAAAAATACAGAAAAAAAAGAGAAAATGACCAAAGTGAAAGCTATCCCGGAGGACAGCACGCTTAAACCGAAAAGGGGGACAAAAGCATGAACATTTTATTTGCCGCAGCGGAAGCACATCCGTTTATCAAAACAGGAGGACTGGCCGATGTCATTGGTGCTCTGCCTCAGGCCTTGAAAAAAAATGGAGCAGATGTACGTGTGATTTTGCCGAAGTATAAAGGTATTCCTGACGAATATAAACAGGCGATGAAACCTGTGCTTGTAACGGATATTCCACTGGGGTGGCGCAGACCTTATTGCGGGATTGAAATGTTGGAGCATGATGGAATTCCGGTCTACTTTGTAGATAATGAGTATTATTTTGCAAGGGACGGGGTTTATGGATATATGGATGATGGTGAGCGGTTTGCATTTTTTAATCGTGCTGTGCTGGAGGTGCTGCCGCAGCTCGGCTTCAAGCCAGATGTTCTGCACACGCATGACTGGCATGCGGGCATGATCCCTCTGCTTTTGAAGGCACATTATGCCCACGATTCGTTCTATAGTGAGATGCGAACGGTGTTCACTATACATAATTTGCTGTATCAAGGTGTGTTCCCGCACGAATTGTTTAGTGAGATTATGGAGCTGAATGACCGTTATTTCACGATGGATGGTGCCGAGTATTACGGAAATGTGAATTTTCTAAAAGCAGGCATAGTGTTCTCGGATCATGTGACTACCGTAAGCCCGACATACGCAAGAGAGGTACAGACTTCACATTACGGATACGGTCTCGATGGACTGCTCAGCTCATTGGGAGACCGTTTTAGTGGCATAGTGAACGGGATTGATACCAAAAGTTATAACCCGGCAACCGATAATAAAATTGCTGTTAAATACAGAACCAGCCTGTCCAAAAAGGTTGAAAATAAAATCGAGCTGCAAAAGGAACTGGGGCTTCCTGTTCGCCCGGATGCTCCTCTGATGGTGATGGTGACAAGACTTGTGGATTCAAAGGGTCTGGATCTCGTATGTCGTGTGCTGGATGAACTGCTTTATTATGATGATATTCAATTTGCGGTGCTGGGAACTGGAGATGAAGCATACGAGCATTGGTTCCGGGAAGCGGCCAATCGGTATCCTCTCAAAATGTCTGCGCAAATTACGTTTAACGATGGTTTGTCTCGCCGCTTCTACGCAGGCAGTGATATTTTCCTGATGCCATCAAAGTTTGAGCCATGTGGTATCAGCCAGCTGCTGGCACTGCGTTATGGCAGTGTACCGCTGGTAAGGGAAACTGGAGGACTAAACGATACAGTGCAGGCCTATAATGAGTTTACCGGGGAAGGGAACGGCTTTTCCTTTACGAATTTCAATGCCCACGACATGATGAACACCATTCGCCGTGCAGAGGAGTTCTATCGTCAGCCGGATCACTGGAAGAAGATTGTTAAAAATGCAATGGGTGGAGAGTACAGCTGGGATGTGTCAGCAGAGGAATACATGGAAATTTACCGTCGTATTCAGGTTTAGACCGTCTCGTTGGGCTTGTCTTGTTTATGCTCAGAGAGCTTAGTAATGCCGCAGTGTTGAAACTGCGGTTTTTCCATTTCACAGCATGTTTAGAGTGAGCTAGAGGTCTGTTTGACGAAGTCGGAATGGTGAAAATTGAAAAGAGTCAGCTTGAGATGAGAACAGCTGTGAATTGAATAATTCTTGTCTGTTCATTTCAAGCTAACTCTGATCTTAGTGAGGTGGCTGCTTACCGAACGGCCTGCTCGAATTCTGCGCGAATAGCTTGCAGCAGCTCGGGTTGGTTGATAACGTCAAACGCAGTTCCGGCAAGTGCTTTGGCACCAAGAATCATGCCATCCAGGGCCCGTTCTTGCAAGGCGAGATCACGGAACTCAATCGAATGCAGCGTATGCACTTCGTCCACCACTTTGATGTAAGGGTGGATGGCTGGACAACGCAGCGATACGTTGCCGATATCCATCGAGCCATGATCGTTTCCGCTAATAATCTCTTCTTCCGGAATGCCAAGCTCGATCAAATTATGGCTGAACGCGTTAGAAAAGGTTTCATTGGTTACCATCTCATCATAAGACGTTTCATAATTGGATGTTACGAGCCTGCAGCCTGTCTGGAGAGCGGCTCCTTGTGCAATTTGAATGACACGTTCGGTTAGCACGTTTAATTCCTTGCGGGTAGCAGCGCGAACGTAAAACTGAGCGGAAGCATAATCCGGGATGATGTTTGCCGCTTGTCCGCCGCTGTTAATAATGCCATGAATGCGAACAGTGCTTTTGACCTGCTGACGGAACGCGTTAATTCCGTTAAAGGTTTGAATGACGGCATCCAGTGCATTGATACCTTCATGCGGGCTGGCAGCAGCGTGGGAAGCTTTTCCGTGAAACTCGAATTGCACCGCATCAATCGCAAGGGAGCTGCCTGATTTTTCATACGCATAGAACGGATGGGCCATCAGGGCTACATCACATGGTTCAAATAAACCGGCTTCCGCCATTGGAACCTTCGCTCCACGTGTTTCCTCCGCAGGTGTACCAAAAACTTTAATTGTCCCGCCCAATTCGTCAAGAACAGCTTTCAAGCCGACAGCTGCACCAAGGCTCATCATGCAGATCAGATGGTGACCACAGGCATGGCCGATCTCAGGCAAGGCGTCGTACTCACAGAGCAGCGCAATCGTAGGGCCGGGTTTGCTAGCAGTGTAAGTTCCGATGAAGGCAGTCTCCAGTCCAAGCACCGGCGCCTGAACTTCAAATCCATGATAGGACAGTTCCTCCTTCAGACGGGCAGAGGCCAAATATTCTTCATTTCCAAGTTCAGGATGTGCTCCGATATATGATGAAATGTCTTTGAAACGGGAAGCATATTGATCAATCACGTTAAATATTCGGGTTTTATCTGGTGTCATAGGTAAACTCCTTTGGTAAAATGAAAATGATCTTGTAATCATAACATATTTGCAATGTCATTTTCAGAAACACATCAAAATTCAATCTCGAAAATGCATTGCATAATCATGCATTGTACTTTATAATGACTCAGTCATCAACACATTGACTGACGAATCAGTACGTAAAAGTAATTATAGCATTGTAAGGGGAGAACAAGGTTGAAATTAATAAGTCGTTATACCGTAATGCTGTTGACGTTTCTTCTTTTTCTGACGGCGGCTGCACCTGCGGCGCTGGCGAGCGGAACTACAAACAGCTCAGGCGGCAAGAAGCTGGTGCTCGGGACGAGTGCCGATTTTGCACCCTATGAATTTCACAAAGTAATTAATGGTAAAGATGAAATCGTTGGCTTTGATATTGCGATTGCCAAAGAAATTGCCAAGGACCTGGGGGCAGAGCTTGTCATTGAGGATATGGGCTTTGACGGACTCCTGCCTGCGCTGCAGAGTGGTCGTGTGGATTTGGTCATCTCAGGTATGACACCGACAGATGAGCGTAAGCAAAGCATTGATTTCTCAGAGCCATATTATAAATCAAAGCAAGTCATTATGGTCCGTAACGTTGACAAGGACAAATACCCGGATATGAAGGCGCTGGAAAACGCCAAAATCGGCGTACAAAAGGGCTCCATCCAGGAAACGATTGGACAGAAGATCCCAGGTGCGAAGCTGACTTCCCTGGATAAAATCTCCGACATCGTGCTTCAGCTGCAAACGAAACGTGTGGATGCGGCGATTGTGGAGGATACCGTAGCTGCCGGATATCTTGATGATATGATTGGTCTTGCACCGGCGGTTCCGGACGAGGAACAGGCTGAGGCAGCAATCGGGATTCGTAAAGGTAATACGGAGTTGTTAACTGCTGTAAACAAAACGTTAGACCGACTGAAAAGCGAAGACAAGATCAACCAGATGGTAACGGACGCAAGTCTCCTGATGGCTGACAGAGTTAACAAATCACAAAATATTTTTGAAGTATTCTGGCAGTATAAAAGCTTCTATGCAACAGGTATCGGTTATACGCTGCTGTTATCGGCATTGGGTGTATTGTTCGGGGTGATCATCGGTCTGATTATCTGTCTCTTCCGTCTTCATAATATGGCAGTATTGCGCTGGATCGGTACAGCTTATGTTGAAGTCATTCGGGGTACGCCAATGCTGGTGCAGCTCATGATTATTTATTATGGTGTTTCCTTGACTTTTGGCATTAATTTCTCGGCACTTCAAGCAGGTATTATGACACTTTCCATTAACAGTGGGGCGTATCTTGCGGAGATTTTCCGTGCAGGGATTCAAGGCGTGGACCGTGGTCAATTGGAGGCAGCCCGCTCACTTGGTATGGGCAGAGGCGCTGCGATGCGTTATATTATTTTGCCACAGGCCTTCAAAGCCGTGTTGCCGGCGATCGGTAACGAGTTTGTGACCATCATTAAAGAATCTTCCATTATCTCGGTCATCGGTATGGTGGATATTATGTATCAGGCAAGTGTAGTCAAAAACATTACGTACCAGGGAATGAATCCATTCCTTATTGCGGCAGCGATTTATTTTGTAATGACATTTATTTTGTCCAAGCTGCTGGGTCGATTGGAAAGGAAGTTGGGTGCAAGTGATAGACGTTAGACAATTACACAAATCTTATGGAAAAAATGATGTACTGAAGGGAATTGACGTATCCATCGCCAAAGGTGAGGTTGTTGTGGTAATCGGTCCTTCCGGTTCAGGGAAAAGTACGTTTCTGCGTTGTCTGAACCTGCTGGAGCAGCCAACCTCAGGCCAGATTGAATTCGAGGGTGTGTCGATCACCGACCCCAAGCACAATATCAACACAACTCGTGAAAAGATGGGCATGGTGTTCCAGCATTTTAATCTGTTCCCACATAAAACGGTGCTGCAAAACATCACAATTGCCCCGATTAAGGTGAAGAAACAATCGACGGAGGAGGCCAACAAAATCGCCGAGGATCTTCTAAAGACGGTCGGTTTGGCTGACAAAAAAGAGGTGTATCCCAATCAGCTGTCTGGTGGACAAAAGCAGCGGATTGCGATTGCAAGAGCACTGGCCATGCAGCCGCATGTAATGCTGTTTGATGAGCCTACATCAGCTCTGGACCCTGAGATGGTCGGAGAGGTGCTGGAAGTTATGAAACGACTGGCCGAAGGTGGCATGACGATGGTGATTGTTACACATGAGATGGGCTTTGCACGTGAGGTGGGTGACCGCATCCTGTTCATGGACGGCGGAGTTATTGTTGAAGAAGGTACACCTGATGAGGTGTTTGGCGCTCCCAAGCATCCACGGACCCGTGATTTTCTTGCAAAAGTTCTCTGATTGATTTTTATATTCCATTCGAATCAAAGCGTTATCGACCTGATGTGTCGGTAACGCTTTTTTAAATTTTCGATCAAGAAATGTAACGTTTCTGTTACCTGGACGCTAATGAAAATACTGTGGGAAGGGCTATAAAACAGTAAATTTCTTATGAAAAGCAGACTAGATCAGGCTGGTGAATCGCAAAATGGTAACATTTACTACAGCTCATGGTTACAAAATTGTGATATATTGAATGCGGCCGAAATTTCCGGAGAGGAAATGCGGGGGATGTAACAATGCAGTTGTCCTGTCATATGGACAGCACACTGCTAGGGGTGAATTAGGAATACATAATGCATCAGCATGTTCAGTACAGCCTATAGGGTGGGTTCCTCCATCCGAATCCGACAACTAACTTCGCAGGCATAATGAGGAGGAAGACCATGTTTAACCACAAACGCATATCAAAAGCAGCCATTGCACTACTGACATCCGTATTATTGATTCAAGCTGTTCCCGCTCACGCAGAATCTGTACATGTCGCTAAAGAGGGAGATACGTTCTTTACGTTATCGAAGCAGTATGGCGTTTCCACAGACAAATTAATGAATGCCAATAAAAATATTTCACCCTATAACATCTATGGTGGTTTGAAAATTACGATTCCAGGGCAGGAAAATAAAGCAGGAGCGGCACCAGCACAGATGAAAGCTCAAGAAAATACGGTTAAAGCCGCAAGTCTGGATGTGAATGCCGAGAATAAAGTTGTACAAGCCTGGGGTAAAACCTTTGATTACAGCAAAACCATCAATGTGAAGGCTACAGCATACTCCGCGGATGCTTCTGAAAATGGAGGATGGGGTGCTGTCGATTATTTCGGCAATCCACTGGAGCTTGGAACCATTGCGGTAGATCCGAAGGTCATTCCTTTTGGCACAAAAGTACTGGTAACGGGTCATTCACATCCGGGGCTGCCAAAGCAAGCTTTCGTAGCTACGGCACTCGATGCAGGAAGTGCTATTAAAGGCAATCGCATTGATATTTTCATTCCGGGCAGCAAGCAGTTTGTAAATACTTTTGGTTTTCAGGATGTTGAGCTTTACATTTTAAAATAGCTGCTTGCATCGGACTTGAATAACGAACAGATACAGGGTGTTCTCAGGTGTTATCATGATATGTTGTCATGTTAACGCCAAGGAACACCCTGTTTATTTGCAGTCAGCTATATTTACTGCTTTTCCTTAGATAGCTTCAGCATTTCATCCAAAGTAACGAGATCATATCCTCGATTCCGCAGTTCCTCGATCACTTCAGGCAAAGCTTCAACGGTACCATTCAGATTGGACCCTGTGCCTCCACCGGCATGCTGCAGTACGATGGAGCCGGGTCTGACCGCAGAAAGAATGTTGTGTTTCACTTGCTCTTTCGGAAGGCCCTTCCAATCCAGAGAATCAACATTCCAGTTGACGATGCTGTAACGCTGCTTTCGAGCCCAGCGAAGCTGTTCCTCGTTAATATCCCCATATGGGGGACGAATCATTTTCGGCGTGTATCCGGTCAGACGCTGGATGATGTCTCCAGTATGTAAAATTTGCCTGCGGAAAGCGGTCATGGATAACTTGCTGAATTCGGGATGATTATAGCTGTGGTTGCCTATAACATGCCCTTCCTTCACCATACGTTTCACCAGATCTGGATGTTTCTCGGCCCGGCTGCCTACAACAAAAAATGTTGCGCGCACCTTGTATTTTTTTAATACATCCAGCACCTGACCGGTAAATCGCGGATCGGGAACATCATCAAAAGTAAGCGCAACCTGCTTGGTGGATGGACCGTTTGTTTTGAAGGTGTCCGCATATTTCTGCCGCAGTTGTCCCAAGGTCAGCTGCTCTTCTCCGGTATCCGAAGTGGATGCAGGGGTATGTGACTGTTTCTCAGTGTTTTCTGTTGGCATGTAAGCATGAGCTGGGGAAAGCTGCAAAGCTCCAAAACTCATAAACGTAATAAACACAAGAATGATGAGGCGTAAACGCATATGTGACGGCCTCCTTTTTCAAAAATGACGTTCTCTATGGTATGCCCTGTGACAGGGGCTTTTATGCGTGTGTGAGAAGTCTCATTGCACAGTAGATGTATTGAAAGTCATAATTCCACCATATATCACATATAGAGAAGGACAGGTGGAGTGGGATGAATACATATGATTTGAAATCCATTCGATTAGAGGTTATTGAAGCCGGAGTGGACAAAGTATTTCTGGTTACTGGAGGGAAAGCTCATATTGGGGCTGTATCGACCTTCTATGTGGAGCAGGAGCGCGTAAGCGGCACGACGGTGCATATCCCGGGTCATAAGGAGCAGGAGCTATGTGAGCGGCTTGCCCGAAAGGCAGCTCTTCAATTAAAGGTAACCGTTACGGTAATTATGGGCATTCATTTTGACAGCATCACACGCATGCAAATCGACGAAATCGTGCACACTGCAGAGAGGCTTATGGACGAACATCTGAGCAGGATGCCGGAGCAAACGGAGCTGTCCGAGGAATTGCAGGAAGAGCAGCCGAACTAACAAACGAATATAAATAGGATGTAGAAATTGCTTCTGGTAACCAGGCTTTCATCTTGTTTTAATTTTTTTGTGCTAAAATTGAAACGAGTTACAGAATGCTGCGTATGTATCTATATATACGATGAACTATCACTAGGAGGAATAACCTAATGTCCATTTTCAAAAGATTACGTGACCTGACGATGTCCAATATTAACGCGATTATCGACAAAGCTGAAGATCCAATCAAGATGACCGATCAATATATCCGTGACATGCAAGAAGATCTGGAGGATGCCGAGAAGGCAGTAGCCGCTCAGATTGCCATTGAGAAAAAGTTCAAGCAGCTGTATGAAGAGCAGGAAGCTCTCGTGAAAAAACGTGAAGAGCAGGCCCACACAGCAGCTCGTGCACAGAATATGGATCTGGCGCGCCGGGCATTGGAAGAGAAAAAAGCAGCTGAAGAAAAAATGGTGGAGTACAAAGCTAGCTACGATCAGAACAAAGCTTCTGCTGACAATCTTCGCGGCAAACTGGATGAGATGCGTAAACAGCTGACACAAATGAAAAACAAACGTGAAACGCTGGTTGCCCGTTACAATGCGGCGAAGGCTCAAACCGAGATCAACAAAGCGCTGAACGGATTCAGCTCTGACACAGCAAGTGCAGGCATGAAACGTATGGAAGAGAAAATGATGCAAATGGAAGCTCAGGCGGAAGCCAGCAACGAGATGTCTTCCAAAGGCAAATCACTGGATGAAGAGTTCGAAAAGCTGGGCAAGGATGCCGCAGTTGAAGACGAACTTGCTGCTCTGATGAAGCAGTACGAAAACAAAAACTAAACACCTTGGCAGTCAGCAGGGTTAATCAGCGGAGGAGAACAAAGTTTCTCCTTCGCTTTTAAATGCGAATCATGTTGATAAGTGGAGGCTGTGTAAATGGATTTGAACATTTTGGCGATGCTGGTCTGGACTGCTTCGGGTTCGGTTTTGCTTTTTTTGCTGATGTACGTGGATTCACTCTTTACAAAATATAAAGATTTTGCTGAGGTAAAGGCTGGCAATATGGCAGTCACCACCCGGATGGTTATGAAGCTGTTTGCACAAGGGTATGTGCTTGCAACATCCATCTCTACGGCTGGACATCTTGGGGAAGCACTTCTCGTTTCTGTCGTTTCCTTTGTTATTTTGTTGATTCTGGAAAGTATTGTTCATTTCGTCATTCGCAGGTGGGCTGCTTTGGATCTGGATACGGGGATTCAGCAGGGCAAAACGGGATATGGACTTTTCTCAGGCGCTTTACATATCGTGGGCGCACTGATTATTGCAGCTTGTCTATAAGATAAGGAACAGGAGTAATTGGCATGAGTGTATGGAAACGCATTAAAGGAATACTAACTAAACCTGAACCGCCTAAGGCAGAGAAAACGATGCTTCAGCTCGGACCTGGCGATATCTGTGAAGTGTCCCTCGTTACGTACGAAGTTGTTGGCAGGGTGCAGAATCGGGCACGCAATGCCGTCGTGCTTACGCTGCAGGATGGCAGTTCATTCCGGTATTTGCATGTGGAAGAGCGGGAAATCACGCGTTATGCTCTGTACATTCCTATTGACGGCAGGCTTGATGCTCCAGATGAAGTGCCGACCATTCTTGAGCTGGATGATCATGTATGTCATTTGGAGGAGGAGTATGGGGGAATGGTTCAAACGGTGGGCAGAACACCTTATGGTCAGGCTGGCGAACAGCTGGTATGGCAGTATCAATCGGATGATAACAAACTTCTTCGTGTGGAATGGCAAGACAGAAGGTTTAACCTGTATGAGGGTGAGTCCATTCTTCCTGCGGATATCAAAGTGATTCGTTCGAACTAGGAGAGGTTCCAATGAAAAAACGCTTGGCACATGGATTAAAATTAATGCTGGTCCTCAGCCTTGTGATGTCTCTGCTGTCTGCGTGCGGGGCAGCCCCTTCGGTTCAGGAGAACTACCCGCTTGAATCGGTCAGCGGCAGCGGCCAATCCACATCTTATGTGTACCGTGCTGCTGACCGCACCGTGCCAGAGGTTGCTCAGGAGCTTTCCGATCAGCGGAAGCCGGATCAAATCTCGGCCGAGAGCACGGAGCGAATGTTCCTGGTGTATTCGGATCAATATTACCATTTGCAGCAGGACCCCAAGAAACCGGAAGATACACTGGTTGAGGTGGATTCCAAGGAATATGTTCGGCAGAACTACAGCTCTTCCTTTTTACAAGGGTATCTGACAGCAACGCTAATCGGTAATCTGTTTGATACTTTCGGCGGGCGTGGGTCTGGCAACTATCGGGGTTATACGGAACGTGATACGTATAAACCGAGCGCCGGATCATACCGGGCACCTACGAGCAATGATAAAAAACTGGCTCCGCCACTCACCGTTGAACGCAAAGGTTCAATTACGAGACGTGGAAGTGACAAGGATACAAGCGTTGGTTCTGGCGGCGGTTTGTTCGACCGAAAGAAGGAGCAGAGCAGAGGCAGCATCGATCGTAACAAAAGCAGCGGCGGCTTGGGCGGTTTGTTTGATTCTCCGAAAAAATCCTATAAAAAGCCAAAAACTCGCGTTGGCGGCGGCCGGATTATGAGGCGAAGATGACGGTCTGAGACCAGGGCGCTGATGAGAGTCAGCATAAAGCTAAGAGCAAAATAAGGATCAGTAACATGGTGAGCTGACAAATGTGTCAGCAAGCATCGTGTTACTGTTTTTTTATGTTTTGCGGACGTGATGAGACTTCCGTACACGAGGTATCGTGGAAGCGGGTTGTTTACGTATCCAGCGCAGGTATGGAACGATACGATCATCCGCTCGCAGTGACTCCAGTGTGGTCAGACCGAGTGTGATCAGATCACGATTGGTGTATAACGAGTGAATCTGCTTGTGACAAGGGATGCATAGATTGGCTGTAGGCATAAACGTACCGCCCATCTCCTTCGGAGTCAGATGATGTACCGTTGTCTCGACGGGCTCTCTGCCGCATAACTCACAATGATTGCTTATATTCATGGTATTCACCTCCTGTTAACGAATGCTATTATGTGCAGTACGATCGTTTTTCATTTTGGCGTGGGATGCAGTGAGGTATCGACTTGTCATCCACACGTATTCGGGATACACTTTCTTAAATGAGATCACCACTTCAGGAGGTACTTTACAGTGAAACCAAGTTCGCATTCCTATGAGATGACCACCGCAAAATTCCAGCGTACAGCTGTACAAGTACATGAGGCACAGGCCAGAATTGCTTCCCATGTTGCAACAGGCCGAATCGAATATGTTTCCCTTGCAGATGCGCACGGTCGCACGCTGGCCAATACGATTACAGCACCACATGCATATCCTTTTTTCCGCAGATCAGGTATGGATGGTTTTGCGATTCAAAGCGCAGATACTGTCCAGGCTGGAAGTGAGCGTCCAGTATGGTTTCGTGTAATTGATGAGATTCCGTGCGGATACACTTCTGAACATATCATTACATCTGGAACAGTAGCCAGAATCATGACAGGGGCACAAGTGCCGGAAGGTGCGGACGCCGTAGTGATGATGGAGATGACCGAAAGCAAACAGGAGCAAGGTGAGCACTGGATTGCTTTGAAACGTCAGATTCAGGCGGGAGCGAATACTACCCCGATCGGGCTCGAGGTTCAGGAGGGGGAGCTGCTGCTTGAAGCGGGTACGGTAATCGGGGCAGGTGAACAGTCTGTGCTGGCGACATTTGGGGTAGCCGATGTACCTGTGTTTGAGCGCCCGAAGGTGGCAATTTTTGCAACAGGAACCGAACTGCTTGAAGTGCATGAGCCGCTGCAGCCCGGCCGGATACGCAACAGTAACAGTTACATGCTGCGTTCTCTTGTGGTTGAAGCTGGTGGAGAGCCAGTGATGTACGGAGCGATTGCCGATGATGTGAACACAGCAAGAGCCAAGCTGGAGGAAGCGATCCGCGACAATGATTTTGTTGTTACAACGGGCGGTGTGTCTGTTGGCGATTACGATATTATGGGGGAGCTTGTACTGGAAGAGCAGATGCAGATGCTTTTCAATAAAGTCACCATGAGACCCGGAAGTGTGACCACGGCTGCTGTGTATAAGAACAAGCTATTATTTGCATTATCAGGTAATCCGGGGGCCTGTTTTGTCGGTTTTAATCTGTTTGTTCGTCCGACTCTGCGTGCGATGCAGGCGGATGCTCAACCTTATCTGGAGGAATGGACGGCAATTCTGCAGGATGGCTACGATAAAGTCAACAATTTCACACGTTTTGTACGCGGACGTACGATCATTCGTGATGGCAAAGTCTACGCTGTGCCGGCTGCTGCTCGTGTAGATGAATCCAGCGTCATGATTACGATTAAAGATAGCGATTGTCTGATTGTTGTTCCACCTGAGAAAAGAGGCATTGCCGCAGGAGAACAGGTGACCATCCTCAGGCTTCCCGCCGGGCAAGCGAGGTAGCTGGTGATGATGAAGGAGAAGGGAACAGACGCTGGAATAGATGTTGGCTCACCCCAAATCATTCAAATTGTCGGGTACAAAAATACAGGTAAAACCACAATGACCGCTTCACTCATCGCGGGACTTGCCGCCAAAGGGTTGAAGGTTGCCGCGGTCAAGCATGATGGCCATGACCATTTTGAGATGGATCAGGAGGGCACGGACTCGGATCAGTTTGGTCATGCCGGTGCGACTGCCGTTGCTGTAATGTCGCCCAATAGAACGGCAATTCTGAAACAAGAGCACACCAGCCTGGAGGACATGCTGAAGGAATTTTCTCAATATGATTGGGTTGTGGTGGAAGGGTTCAAGCAAGCTGCTTATCCCAAACTGGTGATGGTGCGACATGAGGATGACCTGAAGCTGCTGAGCCAGCTTCAATCTGTCGTTGGCATTGTTTTTTGGTCACCGAACTTATTGGAGGAAGCCGAAAGCAGAGGGGATAAGAGTCACTCAAGCTTCTTGTTTAATGACAAGCAGACCATTGTAGAAGCAGTGTTTCAACTGAATAGGCTGGCGGGTAAAGAAGCGGGTACAATGCACGCTTTTAATGAAGATGATGATATGATATAGATAAAGATGATGGAGCATAGAGTATTGATCTGACGGCCATGGAGTTTTGTGTCCCATAATACGCGAGTGGGGAACTTCACACTTCATGCCGAACGGGTTATGAAAAGTAATATGAAGTTGGATGTGCCAGATACTGTGAGCAGATAAGCGGTTATTGATCTGAATTAAACGAATTAAACCAAAATTATACGTAACTATTGTTATGTAAACAAATATGCTGACTAAATTAGATAATACAAAATGTTCAGGTTTCAGAGTAAACCGAAAGAGTAGATTCACATGTTTACGTCCAAGCTTGGAAGAATAACGCATTACGCGTTATCTTCCAGACGACGTTCAATCGCTTCAGACATCGTTTTATCGGTCAGATGAGCATAAATCTCGGTTGTTTCGGTGGAAGCATGTCCGAGCTGCTCTTTTGTTTTATAGATATCATTTTGCAAATAATAGTCTGTTGCGAAGGAATGACGTAATTTATGAACCGTCAGGTAAGGCTTGCCAAAACATTTGGCGTATTTCATAATCATGGCCTGAATCGCGCGTTTGGTCATGCGGCTGCCTTCGGATTCTCCATTGCGTAGCGCGATAAACAGTGCTTTTTCCCGTTTAGGGGTGCGGTAACGTGTCTGTCGCAGGCTCATGTAGGTTGCGAGCTCATCTTTGGCTTGCTCCCTGAAATAAACGGGCGTTTTGAACGTTTCATCATTGTTACCTTTGCGGTAAACATAAAGCAGCTTGTTACCCAGGTCCAGATCGTCCACATTCAGGTTGACCACTTCGGATACCCGCAGACCCGAGTTCAAAATGAGGCTGGCAATACAAGCATCGCGTTCCTTGTTTAGCTCATGAGAATATAATGCCTGTTTGTTCTTCTGCATATCTGCCGCATAGCCTTCCAGGATGTAACCGATGAATTCAAGCAACTCGTCTTCTTCGAGAATTTTGCCTTTGAGTTTAGCAGCGGTGTCCTTCGGTTTATGCGTGCGCTTGATTTCGATTTTGGCCATGATGTTCCGTTTAAGCAGTGGATAGAAGTCTTCATCCTCCGCAATCTGGCTTAAATAATGAAATAAGGAGCGAAGAGAGGACAATTTACGTGAAACGGTAATTCTCGAGTTCGTTCCCTCGCGTCTGGTGGTGAGATATAACCGATAGGACGTAACGGAATCCATACGCAGCACCTCAAGTTCGGTTAAGGTCACGTTTTGATTCGAGTCAGCCTGAGACAAACCTTCCGCACGTAACCAGGTGAAAAAAGTATCATAGTCTCTTAAATATTCAAGCAGCGTGGACGGCGACAGATCGGGTAATTTATAGTCAATGAATTGCTGAACAAACCAGGGCATAGAAGGCAGCTTTTCATCCAGTTTGCGTCGGTCAATCTCTTTTTGCACGTTGGTCAAGTTCGGCACCTCCATGTGTACATGTTTTTTATCAAATAAAAATGAAAACGTACTCCTCTATCAAGACTATTCGCTAAGAGGAAAATCTAAACCAGTCGAATGAGGCAAGCTCTATTTAGTGTACCATAATTTACATGAATCATCTGGCTTGATTTGCTTCCAGGTCAAGAATGATCAGTCTTTTATGCTTTGCGAATCAGGCTCTGCAGCGTTAATGTTGGCCCATGGTTGCCCTTCAACCAATTAAGCTTTACAGTTGTAAATATACAGACACAAAAGGAGGCGGACCTAATGAATATACAGATCGAGCTGGTTCCCCGTGAACGTAGTCAGGTCATTCGGCATCTCATGCAGTTTTATTTGTATGATTTTACGAAGTATCTGAATATTGATGTAGATCAGGATGGTATTTTTCCAGAGTATCCGGGTTTGGACGCTTTTTGGACAGAGAAGGATCGTAAATATCCTTTTCTGATTACAAGTGATGGAACACCGGCAGGGTTCGCCCTCGTAGAGAAATTAGATCCGGGGAGCAAGGATAACGATTATTATTTGACCGAGTTTTTTGTAATGCAAAAGTACAGACGGAGCGGGGTAGGGACCAGTGCAGCGTACGAATTATTCAGACGTTTTCCGGGGAGATGGAAAGTCACACAAGTACGAAACAATGTGATTGCGCAGGCGTTCTGGCGTAAGATTATTGGAGATTATACCGGGGGACGTTTCCGTGAAAAGTTTCATCCCGAGCTTGGTAATCCCAGCCAGTATTTTCTGACCTGATACATATGAACCTGTGATGAAACGGTTATCGAACTATAGATAAAAGGAGCTTATAAACAATGAATGCGCCGGCATTTCAACTTGATGGACAAACCGCACTGGTGACGGGTGCAGGTAGAGGCATTGGTAAAGCAATTGCCATCGGACTGGCGGAATCGGGAAGCGATGTGGTGCTTGTATCCCGTACAATGAAGGAAATTGAAGAAACAGCAGCATACATTGCGGAGAGAACAGGGCGTAAAACTCTGGCGCTAAGCGCTGATGTGACAAGCAAAGAGCAGCTGGAGGTCACATTTCAGAAGGCTATTTCCGAGATGGGGCGTATTGATATTCTTGTGAACAATGCGGGGATGAATATTCGCACGCCTGCGCTGGACGTGACAGAGGAGCAATGGGAAACCATTATGCAAACGAACCTCAAATCGGCTTTTTTTGCTTCGCAATTAGCGGGTCAGCATATGAAGGCTTATGGAGATGGTAAAATCATCAACATTTCATCGGTAGGAGGACATACCGCGCTTCGAACAGGCGTAGTATACGGCTCCACGAAAGCGGCGCTCATTCATATGACAAAGGTACTGGCGATGGAGTGGGGGAAATACGGTATTCGTGTGAATTCAGTTGGCCCTTGGTATTTCAGAACGCCGCTGACCGAGAACCTGCTCGATGATGCCCAGTATTTGCAGGAGATTGTCAGCCGAACACCACTTGGCCGTGTGGGTGAGCTGCCAGAAGTGGTGGGGCCCGTTGTTTTTCTTGCTTCAGATGCAGCGGGGTATATTACAGGACAAACCCTATTGGTGGATGGCGGGATGTCGATCTATGGTTTTTAGGGTAGAGAAGCGGGAAAGCGTAACCTTATGAATCTATAGCCCAAAAAAGATAAATAAAAAGTTGTGCCGCGTTGCGTATAATAGGTTAATAACATATGACAACGATGAGACAGAGACAAGTCATGAAACGATGGTGACTTCAACGTAATTTGTATTACATGATGCATGGATTCTGCATAGTTCACTAATTTGATATGGAGGACGATCACGATGGAGCTGCGTAATTATGGAAATACCGGCATGAAAGTCAGTACACTTGGTTTTGGCGGATCTGAGATTCGTGATGCATCGAGAGCAGATGTCGAGCTGTTGTTAAACCGTGCGCTGGATGCGGGCTTGAATGTGATTGATACGGCGGAATGTTACGGAGATAGCGAGGAGAAGATTGGTGAAGTGCTGGCCCATCGCCGCGATGAATATTACCTTTTTACCAAATGTGGACATGCAGCGGGCGTGGATGGCCCGGACTGGGATGCTAAAGTGCTCGCGCAAACCATCGATCGCAGTCTCAAACGTTTGAAGACGGAATATGTGGATGTGGTGCACCTGCACAGCTGCTCGGAGGAAGTGCTGCGGCAGGGTGAAGTAATCGAGGTGTTACAGCGTGCCAAGGAGGCAGGCAAAACCCGGTTTATCGGATACAGCGGGGATACAACAGATGCTTTATATGCAATTCAAACAGGTGTATTTGACAGCCTGGAGACCTCATTAAATATTGCAGATCAGGAAGCCATTGAGCTGACTTTGCCTGAGGCACGTAAAAGAAATATGGGCATTATCGCCAAAAGACCCATTGCAAATGCGGCATGGACCTATGATTCAGTCACAGAGGAAGACTATGCTTATCACTATTGGAAGCGGTTAAAAAAGCTGCAGTATGATTTCCTGAATGAAGAAACACAGAAAGTGGTGGAAATCGCACTACGCTTCACACTGAGCACCGAAGGAATCGATACTGCAATTGTAGGTACAGCCAAGCCGGATCGCTGGCAGCAGAATGCCGCATTGACGGCGAGAGGGCCGCTTCCACAGGAACAATATGATGCAATCCGAGCGCGATGGAAGCAGGTTGCAGCCAAGGATTGGGCAGGCCGGATCTGAACGGTCAGAGTGGCGTGAAACAAAGGCAAACAGTATATGAACAAGTGCAAAATCCCTTTGGCAATAAGGCCGAGGGGATTTTTATGTGTTAAAACGCCAAACGACATGTTAAGCTTAAACGTCATACAATATTGTTTATTTTCAACATATGAAAAATTCACAATAATATAGCAAAAAATATAATCCGTTATAAGGAGGTCCTTTCCACCTTCTCCACCAAGAATCAAATCCATTTCAGCAAACCTATAAAGAGTAAGCCCCCTGAACAGAAGAGGGGGCGTGTTCGCACACTGTAACGCTTATTTGTGAATGGACGGAATGACATGAGGTCTGGAGGCGGAGGGACTTGTTTTCACACCTCCATATGTTAATCTGCGCCAGATCCATTCCATCGGGCCACTCTTATAACGATTAAGCCAGAACGTGCTGAAGGCGACCAGCAGGGCGTATACTCCAAAGCTAATGAACAGTACATGAATCGGCTGAACCTTCTCAGCAAGTCCAAAGCCATAACCCAGAAAAAGAATCGTACCGATAATCGAATGAAGTAGATAACATGTTAACGACATCCGTCCTACTCGGCCAAAAATCATGAGTCCACGGCGTAGTAAGGGAGCATACAGGAAGAGCATGGCAAGTGTGCTCATGTAAAACATACTTCCAGTCAATCCACTGATTTGAACTTGTACAGAGGAAAGCTCCATCATAAGTGTATTGTCAAAAGGAACAAGTGTGCCGAGCAGTGTGCTGCTCAGCGTAATGAGATAAGCGATGAGGCTAATAAGAAAAATTCGCTTCCAAGTCTGTTTTTTTTGCTCCATGTTCTGAAACAATTTCATTTTGACAAAATACATGCCCAGCAGAAACATAATGAACATAGAATAGACGGTAAAAAAAGAACTTGAAGCCATAAACGACATGTCAGCCCAGCGAGCACCGATGGATTGGAAATAGGAAAGTCCGCTGCTATGACTGTTCAGGGAAAAATCTGCAAAATTCAGATCAGTGGGATTGCTGCTATTGAACGCTTTGAGGATCAAACCAAGCACCGGGGCCAGACATTGAACAACAATGAATGCGATGATCCAGCGCAGCAATGTTTGTGCTGAACGGTTGTAGAAAACAAGCAGCAGCAAACCTGCAATCGCATAATAGCTCAATATGTCACCGACCCATACAAAAGTAATGTGCAACAGACCAAAACCGAACAGAATCATCAATCTGCGGATGAAAAGCCTGTTTGGATGCGCTACCCTCTGTGCTGCTCGATCCATAAAAATCATAAATCCAACCCCGAACAGGAAAGAAAACAGTGTAATAAACTTACCTTCAACAAACCAGGAGACCAGATTATGTACTGGATCATCCGACGAAATCTCGAACCCTTTTACAGAATCGACGATGAGAAAATAGTTAACAATAATGATACCCAGCATGGCAAAGCCACGTACGATATCCAGAAAATGAAGGCGTTCCTGCAGACCCATGGGCTGTCCATGGCCGTCTTTCAATAAAGTCATATCCATACTTCCTTTCTATATTATTATGATTGAAAAGGGTTGTTCGGATCTGCTAGAGGCGTAAGCAAGACCCTTACAATGGTAAATATAAGAAAAAAATCTTAACCGTTTATGAAGGCTCCATATTTTTCTCAGAACTTGTGACAGATCAATGTCAATCTCTCCGTTTCATAAACTGTTAAGATTTACGATGTAACCTGTAATGAATACCTATCGTATTGACGAAATATAGTTAGGACACACAATCAATTGCATCATCAAGAGCATGAGGTGAGAAAGTATGAGCCATAGAGTATTAGTCGTAGAAGATGATCGGGATATCGGGGATCTGCTGCAGGAATCGCTTAGAAGAGCAGGGTATGAGGTGTTAAGAGCAACAGATGGGGAGACAGCTCTGCAATTCGTGGACAGTTCACTAGGACTGGTTATTCTGGATATCATGATGCCTGGTATGTCGGGCATTGATACTTGCAAGCAGATTCGAAGGACATCCAATGTGCCTATATTATTCCTGACAGCCAGATCAAGCGTATTGGACAAAACGGAAGGGCTGTTAGCTGGTGGTGACGACTATATGAGCAAACCGTTCTCGGAAGAGGAGCTGCATGCCAGGGTCATTGCACAGTTAAGAAGATATACCGTATATCAGGAAAAAACGGATCATGAGGAGACTTTTCATGTTGCGGGCAAATTGCGAGTGAGTGATCAGTTTAATGAAGTCTGGAAGGAGAACGAGCAGCTCAGGCTGTCTGATCTGGAATATCGCATTCTCAAATTGTTGATGAGCAAACGGAGCAAAATATTTTCCGCACAAAATATATACGAAAGCGTGTGGGGCCAGCCCTATTTTTATTGCTCCAATAACACAGTGATGGTTCATATTCGCAAGCTGCGCGCAAAAATCGAGGATGATCCGGCACAACCGGTTTATATACTAACGGAATGGGGAAGAGGCTACCGCTTTGGCACATCGTAAATTTACATTGAATCAAAAACTGGCTTTACTGATTGTGGTGGCTGCCTTCGCAAGTGGTATCGTTTTTCTGACCCTGCAAAAGATCAGCAATGACTTAATCGACAGTTATATGAACTCTGACGAGTATTATCAAGAGACATCTGCACGATATATTAAGCGGTTCAGCCAGTATGTTTCATTGAATGAGCTGGCTTCGACGGATCGGAAAGCTTTTGGCGAGTGGGTGCGCAAGGAAAACTACATTATGCTTACGATCTTTAAAGACCAATTGCTGCAATATGACTCCAATTACATGACTGCAGATGAAGCAGCGTACGGAAAAGAGAAGGTCAATCAATACGTGCAGAATCACTCACATCCGGTTAAATTCAGTGATGGTGAAGGGAGAGTTATCATTGATGGCTTTTACTCTTCTCGCTACTATGACCTGGCCTTTACAGCAGAATTGATCGGGGCTACCCTTATCTTTTTAACTGTTGTTTTACTTGGCATTCGCCGCAGAGTTCGTTATTTGAGGCAAATCAATCAGGAGATTCACATGCTGGAGGGCGGAGAAATGGACTACCAGATGACGGTCAAAGGCCATGATGAAATCGCGCTGATTGCCGAAAGCATCGAAGAATTGCGTAAAGCTTTTCTGGACAAACTTTTGGCTATTGAGAAGCTGCAAGCAGAGAGCAGAAGCCTGGTTACAGAAATGTCGCATGATATGCGTACACCGCTGACTTCGTTGATCATGTATCTGGAGTTCGCCAAGCAAGAGGATGTTCCGATCGTAACAGATCAAGGACGTTATATTGCGAGTGCATATGGAAAAGCTTTGCAGCTAAAGACGTTATCCGATAATCTCTTTGATTATTTCCTGCTGGATAAAGAACATGCGGCCGATCTGGAAAGTGTTGCGGTCAAGGAAGTGATCTATGATCTGATCTCGGATCAGATGTCGATTCTTCACCAGGAGCAATTTCGAGTCAATATTACGGGGGAGCTGCCAGATACGTTTATCGATGTAAATATGGAGGAACTGGGCCGTGTCTTCGATAATATCATGTCCAATCTGTTGAAATATGCGGATCGGCAGGAAACGATTAATATCACCTTTGGTTCTGATCGGGAAAAATTCGAAATTCATATTAGTAATACAATTAAAGCAACAGACAGCACCACTGAAAGCACCCGTCTTGGTGAACGAAGCATAGCTAGGATGATGTCGCGGATGCAGGGGCAATTCTATAGCTCACAGGACAATACGATCTATAAGACCGTGCTTCGTTTCTGGAATACCCGGATTCAGCTTGCTGAAAAGACACCATGAAAAAATGAATATAGGAGCAAAAATGATGAAGATTCCTTTCCAATTCCAGAAAGTGCCACAGTTGTTACAAGGTTTATTAAACTTATGTCTCTTCTTTCTCGCCATTGCTTTGAGCGTACTTCTAATCAGTGAGACGTGGTACATTGTGACCTTCGTATATAAGTCCTTGTTTAACAGAGCGGATAGTTATTATGAAATGTTGTCCGAATTGCTTATATTTTTCTTATACTTCGAGTTCATCGCGTTAATTATCAAATACTTCAAGTCCGGTTTTCATTTTCCGCTCCGTTACTTTATTTACATTGGCATTACAGCCGTCATTCGATTAATCATCGTTGATTATGATGATGCACTCAAAACATTCTGGTGGTCTATTGCCATCCTGGTCATGATTGCTGCGCTCTTTATTGCCAATCGCCGAAAAACGGTAGGAGAACATGACTAGAATTGAATAACATCAGAGGACAAACGATATGAAGAAGATTATTATTCAAGGTTGCGACATAACCTCACGGGAAGAGCTGTACAGCATTTTTCAACAACAGTTTGGTCTGGAGAAATTGTATTTTGAAAATTTGGATACATTAAGAGATGGGTTAATGTGGCATGTTCCAGTGCCAATAACAGTAGAATGGACACATTATACCGTCTGCAGATATGCCCTTGGTGCTTATGCCGATCAAGTATTGAATGTGTTCTATGAAGTGCAGGACCAGTTGGAGGAACTGTTTACTTTTCGACTGAAATTTTAGCATTAGAGTATACTGGAAAAATAATAAATCAACGAAAAGGCAAAGTCGATTTTAAAAGACTTGCCTTTTTAATTGTATGCAGTTTATTTATGCTATTTCAATATATGAAAAATTCACAATAATTGAGCGCTAATCTCCCTTGCTTCTTCACACCAAAAAGAAACTGCAGCTCTCCATATCTTCGTACAACTCGTAAAAAGGAAGTCTCACACTCAGAAGCTAGAGTCAACCTCTATTTATCCACGGCTCAGCTTAGCTTCATTCGAAAGTAACCATAATGAAAGGACTGCTTCTTTCAAGATGAAAGAGCAGCCCCTCTAAATAAACCATGTACAAACGATGGGAGATTGGCAAAGGTTGAGACATAGATGAGCGAAAAGAGATGTATTAAATATACTGCCAGAGGGCCATGACAAACTTGTACAAAAAGTAAAAGGAAAAACCGATTAACAGTACGCCTGCCAGGCTGGATACGAGCTGAATCATTCGCGAGCTCATCATTTTGCGAGTAACGGACACAATGGAGAGCAGCCCCAGATCATGAAGTAAAATACCGCATAATATGCCGATTGCCGCGATCATAAAGCTGAGCTGACCCGTGGATTGATAGGAATCCGACAGAACTGTACCGAAAACAGAAATCCAAAAAATGAGATTACCCGGGGAGACAGCGACAAATAAACCGTTCCGATAGGTTCGCCAAAAAGATGCATTGGTTTTGCCTGTCTTATCCGCTGCACTGTTCAGAGGAAGATCCGAGTGACGGATGGAATCGTAGCCCAGATAGGCAAGAACCCCCGCACCCGCAAGCCATAGCGGTATCTGTATGTAGGGAAGCGATAGCAGGGAAGCAAAACCAAAGTACATAGCCAGGATTAAAGCGGCATCCACGGTCATACCACCCAGACCTACAGCCCATCCATGTGTAAATCCATTTCTTAATCCCTGCTTGGTCATCTCAACGGTGATTGCTCCGACAGGCATGGCAACAGCCAAACCAATAAGAATGAACTTGATATAGATTTCCATAGTCATACCCTTTCCAGTGAGATGAGCTGACGAAAAGAAAGCTTGTCCAACAGTTAAAAGATAATGACTGTTTAAGTAGTTAGTAAAAAAATACAAGCTCTCCTTATGCCATCGGCTGGTATACAGCTTATTCAGGGAAGAGCTTGTTTAGAATACCAGAATACCTGGCTTACGAATGATATTATTCTTTTTCCTGCTGCTGCAGGGATCGCAGAAAAGGGCATTTAGTGGGAGCCGTATCATCGTCGCGAAGAAAATACTGTTTGTACTCCAGATTTCCCTCGGCTCCGTATTGCTTCAATTCCGGATGTGCGGGAATTGTATCGTACGCAGCCAGACGAGCACGAATTCTAGGCCCGATTGCCGCAGCTCGCTGCGGCTGCTCATTCCACAAATCGAGTACCCAGCGCGGGGTCATAGCCAGCATAAAGTATGGAAAATGTCTGCTTTGTCTTGCAGCATGTGCTGGTGTACCACAATACACAAAGTAACGTTCGTCGTTGTAACAAAATTCCCAGAGCGGATTTTCGGGGTCTTCTGGAATGTCTTCTGGCCAAGGTGTGTTGTCCATGCTTCGAAGCTCACTTAACAGATTCCAGAACGACATTTCATAAGTAAGAACATCCTGGGTATGCTCCTCTTGCTCGAAAAAAATGACCAGTGATGAGTAATCTCCGAATGTACGTGAGGAAGCTCCGTATTCCTGCACGATACGAGACAGCTGCTCAGCCGGGGTTGCTTTGCCGGATCGGGTTATAAATCCATAGCGCAGGTGGCCTAATGCATATGCCTGTGTAGCAGGAATGCATGGAAAACGGGCTTCCCGGTCACTCATCTTCTTGGAGAAAAGATGGTGAGCATCTTTTTTCCAGAGATCAAGAGTGTCTCCGTTATGTTCAATGTCAGCAGAAGAAAACAACAGTTGCATCAACAGTCCTCCTTTTACTTACAGGATATCGGCCCGGAAGCAAATTGGTGACTGTCCATTGCATAGGGGGATCTTTTTCAATTGGAGCAACAGATATAACAACTCTGCATCCCGATCTGCCCGTTTCTCTCTGAGGCTTTGTTTAATGGATGAACAGGAAAGGAACACCGTGAAGAATCTTTGGACATTCGTTTCAATTTAATAGTAATATGACATTAGTAGAGATAGCGAAAATGCTTATTGAGCATAGTGCTGATTATTTTAAGCTGAAATGAATACATGAAGAGGATGTGAGCAATAGTGAAATTGCCAATGATTAATGAACAACTTGCTAAACGTATTGTGAATTGTGAAACCGATTACTTGACCTCAAGGATCAGATCAATTGGCGAACGAAGTGGCAATCCGGAAGGAGTGGAGATTAAACAGCTCGGAGATACTACTGCTTTTTATATCCAATCGATGCCTTGGGGCTTATTCAATTCAGTAAAGGGCTTCTCGCAGGACGATATTGACAAGCTGGAAGAAATCATGGAATTCTATGATCAAAGAAATAGAGCATTTCAGCTAGATATCAACCCTGCGGGTACTAATCCTGCAATGTTTAGACGGTTAACGGAAAAAGGATTATATCAAGAAAGCTTTCATTCCGTTCTGTATGGTCTGCCAAGAAGCGAATTACCGAACCTGCCTTCCAATATAACCATTCGTGCAATTGAACATGAGGCGGATTTTGATCTCTTTGCAGGCATACATTGTGTCGGGTCCGGGATGGATATCGTCCATAAACATCATTTTGTAAATAACAATATCGGTTTGCTTCATCGCCCTGGTTGGAAATTATTCTTAGCCTCATGGGATGACGTACCAGCCGCTGTTGCTGTTATGCATATCGGCAGCGGCAGCAATATTGCCTCTTTCACATTAGCCGCAACCGCTCCTGAGTATAGACGAAAAGGTTTACAAACTGCCCTGCTGATGTGGCGAATGTACGAAGCATATAAAGCGAACTGTGAACTGGTTGTTGCTCAAGCAAGTTTTGGCAGCTCCAGTCAAAACAATATGGAACGAGTCGGCATGCAAATCGCGTGGACCCGATCTGTTTGGGTACCATTTAAATAATATGAAAGGCGCAGCCGTAGTGCTATGGATCAAGAGCTTTAAGATTCCCCGAATAAAGAAAACATCGTTTCATGAATACTTTCCCTAACTTCTTTGGGCATTTCCCTGATCCGGATATCCCGCCCCAGGAAAAGAATCCAATTTGTGATTTCGGCTAACTCATCCGGATGATGAACGTTGATGAAAGTTTTTAAAATTGCTGTAGTCTGAAAAGGGTTGGTGTATGCCATTGAAATTTTTAAGGGATGGTATTTTTTGAACTGCGCAATCGCCATTGGCCCTAGTTCTAAGACAAGGTTGATGGCTTCTTCCCGTTTGTTTAGTCGTTCTGCAATCTTCTTTGCATGGATTCTTTTTTTCTCTGAATAGGGTTTGACATCTGTGAGAAGGTCGACTGGAATAATGCGCCTCTTGTGCTGTTCGAGATCAAAGCCTTCAATTTGCCATGCGTTTTTTTCTCGATAAAGATGTAACAAATAGATGGGATATGACTTTACTTCATCGGCTTCCTCGGTGGAAAGCAATAAATAGCGGTCTGCAAGAATAATTTGGATCAGTTGTTCCAACATAGGATGGGGCAAATCAGACAAATCAAGCAGATCAGGATTGTGGGGGTTGGTCCCCTCAAACAAGAGAACCTGATTTAACAAGACGAGATCATCCTGTTGACTTTCCGAGATGAGTCCTAATAATTTTTCTGCTAAAGAATGACGACTTTTGAGGTAAGGCAGTTGTTGATTTTTGGTAGCCATGAAAGCAATAATCAGCGCTTTAATCTCATTATCCGTAAAGCGGACAGTCGGGAGGACAGAGTTGTTCATGACAAAATAGCCCCCGTCTCTTCCTACTTCGGCGACAAGAGGCATTCCCATGGCTTCAATTTCCCGAATATCTCTAATAGCCGTTGATCGAGAGATGTTAAATTCTCGCATGATCTCCGAAATGGTAAAATGAGCACGGTTATTGATATACCGCATTATTATGTTAATCCGTTCCACTTTTTTCATAGGGGCCCTCTAAACAGTATCATATTTTGACATGATTTATGGCTATTATAAACGTATCAAGCGGAAAAACAAATCTTTAAAGAAACATGACAGTGTGCATCCGTTGAAAAATCCATTTCATAAAAGGAGCTTGAATAATGTCAGCATACACTCTTGAGGAAAAAGACGGCTTTATTGTGTTAGGGATCGGAACGGAGCTGAAGAGCGATTACACGGACTACGTGGGTATAAACAAAGAGAAGATGGCGTTTTGGCAGACTGTGACGGAGGATGGAAGGCTGGACAAATTAAAGGCTATCGCAACAAACGACTATATCTTTGCCGTGAGCGAGGCAGTAAATCATAAGATGATGTATTATGCAGGTGTTATGACAGAAGCATCATTACAAGAAGAACACAGAGTAATTCAATTCCCCAAGGGACAATATCTCGTCGTTAAAGGGGAAGGGAGGACGGCTGATGAGTTGAGTAACAAGCTGACCGGTATCGCTTTTGGTCAAGTCTTGCCAGCAGCTGACGATTTTGCTTATGTTGGCGGGCCCAATACAACTGTTGAGATGGAGCATCGAGACGGCCTTGTATTCGGTGAAATGTGGATTCCGGTTGTGAAGAAATAAATGAAATCAGAGGAGGAACGAGCATGTCCGCTATCGTAGATTTTAAAAATGTGTCCACCGTTGGTCTGGAATCTTCACCAGTTGCAGAAGAGCTTGCTGGCCTGCGAGCAAATGAAGCTCGTTATTTTATGAACAAATATAAGCATGAGTTTACGGTCGTGCCAGCCAGCGAGAGCGAAGAGACGCTGGAGTATGTAAGTCGAATTTTGAAAGAAGAACGTGGTATTGAGTTTGCGGCCAAACCATTGGAGACATCTCGCTTTCAAGTGGAAAATATCAGGTGGGCCTTTGTCTTTTATGAGGATGGTCTAGCAGTCAATGTCTTGTATACGGTGGATGGCCCGAAAAAGCGGGCCGTTGGTTTCAAGCTTTCAGAAAGAATGGACGTGCCTAAAGAGCTGGAAGAAAAGAAGTTTAAATTCGCTAGACAAAAGTCCAAACTGGCTGGAACAATTCGTGGTACGTTCTTTGTGATTAAGGGAGAGTATTAAAACATAGTTCGAAGTTCGAAAATACAGTTTTATCTGATGGCAGAGCCGCTATTTTAGCGGCTTTTTTATTTTTTAGATTTCTCGGACCTTTTCAAAAACATGCGGAAAAAGAATGATTAAAGGCCAGGTATTAGAAAAAGTCTTGAACATATTATAGGTAATATCTATTTAACTATGGTTAAGGAGGACATCATAAAACCAATGTTACCTATGGAGGAGTATTTTGGTAAGTTAGAACTCGTTCATTCATTTTATGGGGCTATGCCTACAGGCGTTAGTGTATCCGAAACCGGGCGTATTTTTATTTGTTTTCCGAAGTGGGGAGATGATGTCAGATTTACGGTAGCGGAGATTGTTGAGAGTCAGTTACAGCCTTATCCTGATTTAGAAACGAATTTGTTCAATCCTTCGAATCTCACGATGTCCTTCATCAGTGTGCAAAGTGTAGTTGCAGATGGAAGGGGAACCCTGTGGGTACTGGATCCGGCTGCACCAAATTTTTCTGAGCCTATTAAGGGAGGGGCAAAATTAGTTGCTGTAGATCTAAAAACAAATACGATAAGAAAGGTATATACATTTGAAGAAGATGTAGTCTTGCCGACAACGTATCTGAATGATGTCCGATTTGACTTTCGTGTAGGTAAAGCAGGTTACGCATATATAACCGATTCTTCTTCCAATGGTCCAGGCGCTATTATCGTCGTGAATTTAGAAAACGGAAATGCGTATAGACGGTTGAATGGAGCAAGCTCAACCTCACCCGATCCGTATTTTGTACCGAAAGTGGAAGGTAGAATTTTGATGAATCGAAACGCAGATGGTTCGACATCTCCCTTTCGATTGGCCTCTGATGGTATAGCCATTTCCCCTGATGGAAAAATGCTATTCTATTGTCCTTTAAGCAGCCGCCAGTTATATTCGATTTCAACAGAATCTTTAAGAGACAGAGCAATACCGGATTTCAAGTTAAGTGATTTTGTGCAGTATTGGGGAGAAAAGGGTGCATCGGATGGCATGATCACGGATGCGCAAGGAAACGTTTATGCTGGAGATTATGAAAACGATAGTATTCGAAAAATATTGCCGAATGGAATCATGGAAACCATCGCGCATGATCCCCGAATTTTATGGCCAGATACGTTTTCTATTGGTCCGGATCAATATTTATATGTAATTGTGAACCAGTTACATAGACAGGCAAGATTTCATTATGGAAAAGACCTGCGCAAAAAACCGTATAGTTTATTACGTTTGAGAATTGATGAATTACCTGCACCGACCTTATGATAAATAGAAGCCTTTAAGGTCGCTGTCAAGAAGGCCAAACGCACCACTATCCAGGCCAATCCCGCAGGAGAACCGGTCGTCGTTCCGGCAAACCATCGCTGTCGTATGCCCTCCATAAGAATGTTCGACGATGCCCATGCCAATGTCTAGCAACAATCTGTCCTTAAAGATGGGAAATCCCATTCCGGAGAACCGCCACCGCCGCAAACATAGAACAAAACCGGATAGCGCTTCTGTTCCCCGAAGAGAGCAAGGTCGTCATAACACAGCTTTAAAATTGTCTTAGAGGAAAAATGCCCTTTTTGCCCATTGAAGTCGCTATTTCAGCGGCATTTTTATCTATCGGTACAAGTTCGTGTCCCGAGCCAAGAACATGAACTTATACCGATTGAATACCTAAAAAGGACTATATGAAGATAGCCTTCATTCTGTTTTGTAAGGTCTACCTAAATGCGATGCGAACTCCCCAAGCTACTTTCGCTTTTTAACAAATAATTGCCGATCCAGGAAATAACCTGCCAACAGTGAGAGCACAACAAGTATAACGGGTATTCCAAACGATTCTTTAGAGAAGGGTGCTCCTTCCAGTTTTAAATGGTCTGTCGCACGATATTCGAGACGTTTGGCAGCAAATTGAGCAGTCATGACGTCTTCTTGTTTAGATAAATCTTCAAACGCAGGGTCCATTGCAAATCTTCCCTGCATATTTTTGTGTAACAATAACAATTCGGTATCGTTATTCAATTGTTTCCATTGCCCAATATCCTCAGCAGCTGTTGTCTCGGCTTGAGAGCCGACCACAATCATCTTGGATAGAGAGGGAGCTTCGTTCATCTGATAACGCGCAACCAAATTCAAGCCATGCTTGGTTACAATCGGTTGATTTTCACGTGATATCGTTAAAGTTGTCGTTGTTCCGGATGCTCCATAGGTATCAAAGGCAGCCGACAAATCTAATTCATCTGCACCTGGATATAGCAGTACGCCTGCTTTGGTCTTGTTCCATTGATAGGATTGATTCAAAATGTACGTAATATCACTCAATCCTGCCGTGAAAGGTTCCATTTTCGGATCAATGACATAATGGTAGGAAGGATAATTGAGTTCATTCGCTACCTGCTTCGCGGCTGCCTCACCTAACTGCTGCGAAATGACATAAAGGGTTGCATCCATTCCGGATGTAAGACCAGCTGAAGAGACGATGTTACCTTGGGGAACATAACGCTGATCTTTTACCCACTGAATTTCCGGGTAACTTTTAATCAAACGTTGAATGTCTCCCCAGTGTGTCGCAGCACTTTTACCGTTCAGCAATCCGGTATCGGCCAGATTCTCTGCGCCATTACATATGGACAATAGAATCGTTTGTTCACTCGAATGCTTGCGAATCCATTCACGGACGGGAGCATATTTTTTCTCATCCAGGATCGGCATATAAGGGATAACGATAATATCTGGACTTTTGCCAAGCATTTGGTCCATATCAGCAAAAGAATAATGGGGAATGACATCCAATCCTCCGGTTAACGATTTGATTCCCGAATCCGGTGCAACACTGAATACATTGTACTTTCCTGTAAGAGCAAACATCTCATACGGGACTAGAAAATCAAAAACTTCCGTTACTTCATTAGACAGTAGAACAGCTACTGTTGGCTTGTTAGCATCATATGCAGGTATCTTTACCTGATCCAGTGCAGGAGGATTATTTTGATTATATAAGGACATTCCAGCATTGGATGTATGAATGAAACCGAACACACCCGCTCCTCCCACAATAATGATAACTACAAAAACATACATAAAAATGCGCAGCAAAACTTTCACTTACCCGTTCCCCTTCCAACTAAATAATATTTTACCTCAAAAAATATACCAATCGAGGATCAAATACACACCTGCCCAAGGACGGATTGCAGCCCTGGGCTGCGGGTGGAAGAGATACTGGACTTAAGTCTGTTCTGTTTTTTCTGCAAGACCCGTTAGAGCTATACTCCTCGTTTGAGATGTTAGCTCTTACGTGAAGAACAGCGAACGTGAAACAGTGACTTGGCTATCTTTATAGTCTTAAAAAATGGTATGATTAGCATACTTTTTTAATCCATGTTCAACAAGAAATATTATATTATAACACTATAAATATAATCGTTTTAGTAAACCGGGAGAAGCAAAATGACTATACAGAACAAAAAAAACAGGTTGCGTACAGAAATCAATAATCTTAAACAAATCAGCCTTACTACATTACTTAGTGGACTGGTTATCATCTCAACTCTGATGACCCTGACGATCATGGTTATCTCCTCATATACTTCACAGAAGCAATCCCTTATCAATAACGTTCTTGCGCTGAACTATGAAAGTGCAGTCCAGATGAGTCAAACCCTGGATTTACTATTCCAGTCGATGCAACAAAGTTTGAAGTATGGTGCCTCACATCTTCAAGATACCGATTTCACACACAAGTTGAAGCTGAATAACACACTCAGTTTGATTCAGAATAGCAGTGACTATTTTAACAGCGTAGCCTTGACCGATGAGACGGGACTTTTATTAAGCATGTCTCCGTATTCTTTGGTCAGTGTGGGTAAACATATTCGTTCAGAAGATGCTAAAGCTGCAATTAAGGCCAGAGCCTCCTACATATCGGAAGCTTACATTACACCATATACAAAAAACAGGATTATCTTTCTCAGTGAACCCATCTTTGATAAGGAGGGGAAGTATAAAGGTATATTGAGTGGAAGCATACTTTTGCAACAAAATAACATATTGAACCTTTCATTTGGAAACCAGCTGAAAAGAAGCGATGGATCTTATTTTTTTATTGTTGATCATAAAGGAACATTGCTTTTTCATCCAAATATCAACCTTATCGGGGAAGATATCAGCCAGAACAAAGTCGTGCAGAAATTAATAAAGGATCAGACCGGGAAAGAACGATATGTCAATCTATCAGGTGTCGACTCTCTTGCTGGCTATTACAAAGTTCCAGCGAACAATTGGGGCATGGTGATCGTTACCCCGACCCAAACCGTATTTGATCAGTTAAACCGCCAAATTGAGTTGCTGTTGCTCTACACCTTGGGCCCGTTTTTAATATTGATCTTGATTGTTTTAAGGGTCGCTCGAAAACTAACCCAACCTTTTGTATTTCTGACTAATCTCATAAACCAAGTGGCCGCGGGGCAAACGCAGCTGCCTCCTGTGAAACCACACTGGAACAGAGAAGCAAACATGCTCAATCTTAAAATTTTTGCATTTATGGAAATTTTCAAAAACAAAACAAATCAGTTGGTGATTGATGCGAGAACGGATGTGTTAACTGGCCTGAATAATCGTAGAACATTCGAGGAAGTCATTCAGCAATGGATTCAGGATGAAACTCCCTTTGCCATGATTGTGCTAGATATCGATCACTTTAAAATAATTAATGATACCTTCGGTCATTCCGTTGGAGACGAGGTTCTAAAAAAGATAGCCCAGTTAATTCAGGCATCTGTCAGACCAGAAGATATCTGCTCCCGCTTTGGGGGTGAAGAGTTCGTTATATTGCTGCATGATAGCAATTCGATGATGGCTTATCTAATAGCAGAATACATTCGCATATCGGTAAAAGAAAGTGTTCTGGTTACTAATCATTTGGTTACAATATCCGCAGGCATCACCGAGTTTCCTCTTCACTCGTTGTCAGCGACTGAGCTTTTTCAATTAGCAGACAATGCATTATACCAGGCAAAACAGGAAGGACGTAATCGAACAATCATAGCTCAACAGGCTTCTAAATCATAAACTTAAGAGTTGAATTTATAAGGAAGATCGATATCCCTTATCTCGCACGAAAGAAAACCCTGCGGCCTGTTTTCAACAGGCTACAGGGTTTTCTATTCTATTCCGCATCTGATTTGTGAGATGCAATCTGAAATTGATCTGAATACGATTTGAGGTTGTCAGCAAGGAGGGTTAGCTGTCCGGAAATGTCTGATAACTCATTGGCGGAACGTTGCTGTTCGACAGCACTGGCAGACACTTCTTCGGACATGGCTGATGTTTCCTCGGTTGCGGAAGCAATGTAACTCAAATGCTGCTCTACCTCCTGGCGAATGGATTGCATATGGATCGTGCGATTTTCCAAACGCTGAGCAAGCTCGCGCACTTCAGTGGATAACTGGCTTACTTGTCTGAAGCTTTGAAGACATTCAGCGATTTGTTCTTCCTGCTCCTTGACAGCCAACATATTGGTATCCAGATGAGCTTCCATACGGTGGATTTCTTGAACAAATGAACTGAGTATGCCATCAATCTCCTGAATTGAACGTTCGGATTGCTGAGCCAGCTGTCCCATCTCATTAGCAACAACTCCAAAACCTTTACCCGCTTCACCAGCACGAGCCGCTTCAATTGAAGCATTTAACGATAAAATTTGAGTTTGTTTTAAAATGTTGTAAATCTGTCCACTGATGGAAGCAGCGAGTTCTGAACGAGTCGTCAGCAACTTGGAAATATTATGCTGATCCTCAACAAGTTTGGCGTTCTCACGGCTCTTTTCAAGCAGAACCTCATGTTGACGTGTCACTTGTACTTGCAATGCAGATAACTGCTCGGATGTACCGGTGAACTGTTCCACATAAGAACCGACTTCATTCATAATATTGCCAAGATTCTCTGAATGCTGGACGGAGTGTTCTGTCTCTTCAGCTTGTTTCATGGAGCCTATGGCAATTTCCTCGATGGCTCTGGAAAGCTCCTCAGACTGACGATGGTTTGTCAGGGATGCTCCTGCAATTTCTTTTGAGGATTGCTGCAGCATGCTGGAGCCCTGTTGTATTCCGTTCAAAATGTTCGTTAATTGATTCACCATAACATTAATTAAGTTACTGATGTCACCAAGCTGATCATTCGTCATATGTCTGGATACAATGTTTAGATTTCCATTCGATACCTGATCCAGACTTAACTTAATATCATTTACTTGGCGGAGGATACCTCTTACGACAAAGAGCATCACTAACAGTGATAAAACAAGAACAACTACAAAAATAGGAATAACACTACGATACGTATTGTTCAGCGTTGTTGCGGAAACGCGATTAATTTCAGCAGCAGAGACATCAATGCCCAAATACCCCGTAACTACACCTTGCGAATCCTTTATGGGTGTAAAAGTGGACATCAGTTGTCCCCAAATAGGGACGTCTACAATGCCTGTGGTTACTACTTCGCCACGTGCCAAGCGTTCTAGAATCTGGGAATCAAGTTCAAATGTTGTCCCGTAAGAACTATATTCCGGATCTCCCCAATCTGCTCCGTCAACAGTGTAGATCCATCCATCGGATGTTTTATTATACATATAAATATACAGAGCACCTGATTGATGACGAGCTTGAATGAGTTGATCCCTTAACTTTTTGTATTCGGAACTCTGCTCTGAAGAAGTTGTATATAAGGACCTGATTGATGTCGATTCCTCTCCCAGTTGGGCAGCGATATTCACTGCGAGCTGCTGGTTGTTATACTGCATCGTCATTAATGAGGCATTTTCACTGGAGTGGATCGTGGCCCACAGGATCAAACCGCCCATAGCCAATAACGGAACGAGTATGATCAAGTAGAGTTTGAGGCGTAAATCCATTCTTTTGTTGCGCATGTGTTTCACGTTCTGTTCCCCCTCGGAAGTAAATAAAGCATAATTATATATAAATCTATACTATTTATCGTAAAATGGAGGAGTAAAATGTAGTCCAAAGCTAAATTCAGTTTCATCTTGTCCGTTAATGGAGATTAAATTGGAAATGAGATAACGAAGTATCACTCTAAAAAGTGTTATCCCGTTTAATTTTGATTTACAAAGAATAATGTTTTTGGGAAAATGATTCTATATCATAAAATGAAGTATAGGGGAGAGCTTTCAATGCCGGTTCAGAGGGTTAATCATCACGAATTCTTCGAGCAAGTATACAACCAAACACCGATTGGAGTTGCTCTCATAGCTCCGGCAGGAAATTGGCTGAAAGTGAATCCTGCTTTTTGCCATATGACCGGTTTCACTTGTGAAGAATTGATGGAGCTCCGCTGTCAGGATTTAACGCATCCGGAGGATTCCTCGAAGGATAATGTTGAAGAAGCTGGACTTTTGGATAACAAAGTAAAAGAAAACATATATGAAAGGCGCTTCATTAAAAAGAATGGCGAAGAATTATGGTGTTCATTGCATGTAACTCCAGTCAGTGACGAAGGAACGTCTGAACCCGATTACTTCATTTGCTTTATTGTAGATATCACTGATCGCATCCGAGCTGAACGGAAACTTTCGCACAGTGAACGCATTAGAGCAAATGCCGAACGCTTGGCGAAGATTGGAAGTTGGAAATGGGATGTAGTTCATGATCAGATCACCATTTCTGAACAGGTACTGGAAATCTTTGAACTTGACCGTACAAACCAATATTATTGCGCAAAAGATATCTATAAGGTAATGAGTACGGCAGATGCAGCATCTTTGCGAGAAAAAATAAGAGACGAAGAGCAAAGAGATCCTTTTGTTTTTGAATTTAAATACGCTCGGTCCAAAGGCAGAGTAAAATATATTCAATTACGTGGACTAATCATTTATGACGAACACCAACAGCCCATAGAGTTAAAAGGTGTACTTCAGGATATTACCGAACAGAAGCAGGTCGAATTCAGGCTTCAAGAAACCATTGAACGTTACACCTCGCTCAAAAAATATAATCATGACGCTATTATTTCATTCGACATGAGTGGAAACATTATGAACGCTAATCCTGCAGCCGTAAAGATGACAGGTTGTACAGTAAACGAAATGGTTGGGAAAAGTATAGGAAGATTTATTGGAGCCAGTAATCTGGGCCTCATTCTGCGGAGTCGCTATGATTTGGCTGAGAAGAAAATGAACGCTGTTTTGCACAGGGACGGCCGTGAAACGGAAGTATTGGCAACGCTTGCTCCAATTATTATTAATAATGTCAATGTCGGTTACTATTTAATAGCCAAGGACATTACGGAGCAGAAAAAGCTTCTCGTTGCCAAAGAAACAGCTGAAAGGATGAATCAGGCGAAAAGCGATTTTTTGGCGATGATGAGTCATGAAATACGAACACCTATGAATGGTGTGATCGGAATGACAGATCTTCTTCTAGATACCCCGGGACTGAGCCAGGAGCAAGAGGAATATATACAGATTATCCAAAAAAGTGGAGATTCCTTGCTTACTATTATCAATGACATCCTGGATTTTTCTAAGATCGAGTCCGGGAAAACCGATTTAGCAGTTGATCCTTTTGATCTTCAAGAAATTGTGACAGAAACGGTGCAAATCGTAAAACCTTTGATCCGCGAAAAGAAGTTAGATATTCATATTTGTATAGATGAGATGCTTCCAGTTCCGCTGTATGGTGATGCATCTCGTTTAAAACAAGTACTTACTAATATCATCGGTAATGCTGTGAAGTTTACTCCGGAAGGCAGCGTAGACATTGAAGTAAGAGTTAAAGAGCAATGTGAGGAAAACGTGTATCTCAAGTTTAAAGTCAAAGATACGGGAGTGGGGATTCCAGCAGAGAAACGGCAACAATTATTTGAGCCATTCTATCAATTGGACAACTTTATGACACGCAAAACGCAAGGAACGGGATTGGGACTGGCGATCAGCAAAAAATTGATAGAACTCATGCATGGAGATATATGGATTGAGGATTCAGTTGAACCTGGCACAACGTTTATATTCACAGCCTGCTTTAAAATGAACAATGAGGAAGTTGACCAACGCATAGAGTTCTCTCAACAAATGAGCAGAGGCACCCCTCTCCATATTCTGATTGCTGAGGATAATGAAATGAATCAGCTTGTCCTTAGTAAAATGATTGAAAAAAAGGGACACTTCGTAGATCATGTCGTGGACGGAAAAGAAGCTATTGATGCAGTCAAGCGGAATGCATATGATATTGTGTTTATGGATGTGCACATGCCCAACTTGGATGGATTTGAAGCGACTCGAGCAATCAAAGAGAATCTGTCTTCTGAAGAATGTCCTTATATTGTTGCAGTGACTGCAAATGCTCTAAGAGGGGATAGGGATCGATGCTTGAAGGCAGGAATGGATGATTACATTAGTAAACCCATCAAAAGTGAATCTATTTATCAAGTGATAGAGACGTATTATAACAAGAAACAGATGAATAGATGAAATCAATACAAAAATAAAAAAAAGGAAGAAAGCATTCATCGATGGAAGATGGATGCTTTCTTTCCTTTCAGGTATTTATCAAAGAATGCAATCGACAGTTCATTAATACAGGTCTGTACACGTCTTGGCTCAGCCCCGCCCGGCGGCAGTAATGGGGAGAATAGATAAAAGTCCGTAAAACTCATATGATTGGCATGGTCAAAAACGACAAAGTAAGCGTCCTTTCCCACAGCTGCTCTTTTGCGTCTTTCCTGAGACTCAGCCCAAAATCGCTCATAATGGTTCCGGTCATACCCGGAAGCTTCAACGGCTTGATCCAGAGATTGCGCAAACCATTCGTAGTCGATGCTCTGCGCTGCATTCATCTGTAAATACGGTTTATTGAAACCTCGTTCGGGAACGGAATCACCGTAAAGGATTCCATCCATATTCAGAGCCGCTTGAATCCGAGAATCCTTCATCAGCATTTGAGCTGCCGCTGCACCTCCGAACGAATGGCCAAATACCCCAACTTGATTCATATCCACTTTTCCCGAGAAAATTCCCGACTTTGCTGTCGAGGACATGGCCTCGATCTGATCGAGAACAAATTTGGTGTCATCCACCCAATAACTCATTTTCGTTTTATAATCTTCAAAGCCCGATAAACCTTCCAATTTGAGCAAAGCCGTCGTTTGATCAGGATATATAACGGCTGCCGCATCATAAGGATGGTCAATGCCCACCACGATATACCCCTGACTGGCCAGCTCTTCCACTTGAAATGTGTTTTGGTTACGAAAACCGGTTAAACCCGGAGAAAACAACAGTAAAGGAAAACGTTCTTGCGCAGATGATATTTGGGCATCTGTATAGGCATGTGTTTTTACATAACGAAGTTGAGAAAGTAAAAAGGGCGGCAAAGACATGGCTTCCCGAATTCCGGATAATACAACTGGCACATTCTCGATATAATCTGCGTCTGGTACCTCTGAAGAAGCTTCAGCAGGGTACCATATCTGAACCATGAGCTTCCGATGATCATCGGGGTCGTCCGTTGCTGGCTCGCCTCTCGTCATGTCTTCCATGAAGAGTGTTGTTGTTCCTACTGGAAAGAAGCCAGTCGGTTCTGAGAAGGCAAAGACCGGCAAAATTGTTGGCAAGAGGGCGGCGGCGCCGGTATAAACAGCCAGGGCCAGAACGATGAACACTTGTTTCAACCACGTTCTTGTTTTTGATATAGATGATTTTTGTATCGGTTGTCCTGATTTTCTAGCCCTGTACGACTGGAAAGCCATTAAACCGATAATTAAAGCTGATCCGTATAGAGCAATATTTTGCCAGCGATAGCCTTCAACTAGAATTTGGACTCCTGCACATATTATCGAAATTCCGGCACCCATTGTTTGCAGCAGAGCCTTTTTGGGGAGAGGCAGGAATGCACAAACGAAGAGTAAAATCATATTAACAATGAAAAGCACCATTTCAATATTTCGCATAAAGCCTCCTGGAATATGTATTGTAAATTAAAGATTACTACACATAACTGTAAAGACCCTGTAGCCAATCTTACATCATCCTTACAATTGAATTGCAGAGAACCTCAACCGATAATAAACATGTATAGTAATGGTAGGAGAAAGTTAGCTTGGAGGAACACAGAGATGAATCATAACCTAAATATGACACGCACAGTCCTGATCGTAGATGACGAAGAAGAGATTGTGGAACTGCTGAGAATTTTCCTTAAAAAGGAAGATTATGCTGTGAGGGAAGCGGGCAGCGGGGAAGAAGCTTGGGCCCTTCTCCAGCGGGAACATATAGACCTGGCACTCGTGGATATTATGATGCCTGGAATGGATGGCTATCAGTTAATCAGCCGTATTCGCGAGAAGCTGAGGCTGCCAGTCATCATCATTTCGGCTAAAACCGGGGATGTAGACAAAGTTACAGGACTCGGACTTGGTGCGGATGATTTTATAGCGAAACCTTTCAGCCCGATTGAGGTTGTGGCACGAATCCAAGCACAGCTGCGGAGATATTATGACCTGCTTGGTGCTCAACCTGCCGCTGAAATAAAGCCTGCTCGAAGCGTATGCGGTTCATTACAGTTGGATCATGCTTCCTGCATGCTTTACCGAGAGAATCAGGGCATTGTGCTTGGGCCCCTAGAATATAAGTTGTTAAACCTGTTCATGAATTCACCGGGACGAATCTATACCAAGAAACAAATCTATGAAGCGGTATGGAACGAGCCGTACCTTGAGGATAGCAACACCGTTATGGTTCAAATCAGCAGACTTCGAGATAAGATTGAGAACGATCCGAAGCATCCTCGCTATCTTCAGACGATCAAGGGATTGGGATATAAATGGATCAGCCAGGTGACCAACACATGAGAACGCGCAGCATGCATTCGAGCCTGATGATCCATTATGTATGGTTTACCATCATGTTTGCTCTGATTTGTTATCTGGTGTACAGCGTTATGTACGATGCCCGGGATGAATATATGAATCAAACTTTGCCCATGGTGGAGGCGGACAATCTGGTTCGGGACCAATGGGAAGAAATCCCCTATGAAACCGCAGCATCTTTTGGTGGCTATGTTCAGGTTCTGGATGAAAATTACCAGGTTGTTTTTACTCGAGGACATACAGATGCAGAATCTCCTAAAAGTTACACAGAAGAAGAACTGTTAAGTCTGTTCTATGAGTCTTCTGATTCAGGTTATTACTCCATTGCACCGCAATTTACAAAAACAGGAGAAAAGTATCATTTGCTAGTTTCCATCCCCGGAGGGGGGATCATGAAGGAAAGCAGAATGGTCAGAACAGATCGGGAACAGACTGCATATTTCGTCAGACTGATTGTCATTGGATTTGTTGTGTTTACTGCAGCATTTTGTCTTATTCTCTGGTTATACAGCTGGATTACCGCCAGAAAAATAACGCTCCCACTCCGAGCCGTCTCGAGTAGACTGGCGGCAGTATCTGAAGAGCAGCAAGGGGAATTCCTTCAAATCAAGGCCAATAAGGAACTCATGGAAATTCAGCTGAATTTCAACCGGATGATAACCAGGCTGCAAAAAGCTCGCGAAGACAAGCGGCGGTTGGAAAATGACCGTACACGCATGTTTATGGACATTTCGCACGACTTGAAAACACCCATTACCACCATTCAGGGATATGCGGAGGTCTTGCGTTCAGGACTCGAGCAGGACGATCTTCAGCGCAAAAAATATGCGGGATACATACATCGAAAAGCTCTTTTTATTGGTGCTCTCGTTAATGATCTGTTGGAGTTGACCAAACTCGAAAGCGAATCGTTCTCTTATCAACGAGTAAAGGGTGATCTGGCCGAAATATGCCGCACAGAAGCGGCTGATATGTACGATTTCTTTGAGCAGAAAGGCATTCATTTAGATATTACGATACCTGATAAGCCTATTTTATTTCATTTTCATGAGGGATTATTCCGAAGAATCATTCATAATTTGCTCGCGAATGCCTTAAAGTACAATACTCACGGAGCGCATGCATGGCTTGGCTTGGAAGAAAGGGCGGAAGGTTTGCTTTTGATAGTAGGGGATGATGGCCCAGGGATATCTGAAGACTTATTGGGTTCGGTATTCGAGCCGTTTGTACGCGGAGACCGGGCGCGCCGCAATGACGGTGGTTCCGGATTAGGTCTGTCCATTGTAAAAAGCGCGGTTGAAAAGCATAACGGCGTCGTTTGCATGGATCGCAAGGCAAAGGGCACAGTGATCTCCATTTACTTCCCTTTCTAAGCGTTCTGGCTGTCTGAATATGCCTGGAAAGAGCAGCTGATCAATGTGATAAGCTGCTGTTTTCCAACAATTCAGGTGTTTTTCCACGCCTGATTTATTCATAATATCCTTCAGTAGATTTTCTCAAGCCGCTGAATTGATCCGCATCATGCCCGAACCACACTTGGGAATTCGTGCGAGCGGCCAGAGTGCGAATTTTCTCCACGGTGTTTCGGTAGCCGATCAGATCATAAATTATTCCGGGGGGCTTAACTGGAGGACCAAAGCTTTCCGCAGTATAGATGGCATCGGAAGCTAAAATGATTCCGCCGGTTTCTGGCATATCGATCTGGAGACCTAACATTCCCCATGCATGGCCGCTTCCGAAATTCAAGATTTTGATACCATCTACCAATTCGAGATTGTCTTCTCCCGGTTTGATTGTTTTCCATTGAAGCTGGTTCTTGATCCATGCATCAATATCGTCCCACACATAGGCTCCTTCCTTCTCATTACGGGCGTAGGTCTGCAGCGCTCCATTAAATTCATGCTCATGCACGATAATGGTCGCATTTGTGAACAACTCGAGGCATCCTGCATGGTCCAGATGCAAGTGGGAGGCAACGACATACTTGATTTCCTCCGGTCTAACCCTAAGCTGCTCCAGACGATTATGCAGGTAACATTCCTCGCTTGCTGCCCACGGAGACGACAGTTGGGTCGACTGTGCCCAGCGCCCTTGAGCGCCCATCGAATTCGGGTTACAGGCAGTATCAAATAAAATTTTACCTTCAGGATGATCGATCAGTACCGTATAGATTGGAAATTCAACAAATTGTGTCTGGGCATTCGGATTATGGATGGTTGCCGGATTATGCATGGAGATGATCCAGTTTTTATCCATGCTCATTCGACCGTTATCCAATACATATAACTTGGGACGCTTATTAATGATGTTTGTCATGTTATTTACCTGCCTTTGAAGGAATATAGTACAGGGCAACCCCTGGTATAGACATACATTAATCCAAAAAATAAAATGATATAAGTAGGCACTTTAAAGTGTCCTGGGAACTTCAGCGTGCATAGGAGGGGAACGGTTTGGCACATTCAGCAAAAACGAAACAATCTGATATTTCGTTATCCAATTGCGGCTATAGCAAAGTTCTTGACATTATCTCTGACAAATGGACTGCACTTGTTATATATGCCATGGAAAACGGTAAAATCAGATATGGAGAAATGCTGCGGAGAGTTGAGGGAATATCTAAAAAAATGCTTACCCAAACGGTGCGCAAGCTGGAGCGTGATGGTTTGGTTCAACGACACATTACACCTACAGTACCTATAACTGTCGAGTATTCTCTAACAACATTAGGGGAAACCCTGCTTCAGCCGATGAAAGAGTTAAGACAGTGGGGAAGAGAACATTACACTCAAGTTGTAGAGGCGCGAGTTCAGTATGATTCTGCTTATACCTATCAAGGATAGCCTGAGTGATCGCTCAAAACAGGGGTTGAGTCTCCCTTTACAGGAGACCATATACTTGCTCTTAAGTAGTTAGTCGCAACACGACAAAGGAGCTGGGTATATGAGAAATCTGGAGGCTATCGTCATCCTATGGAACATTGCGGTTTTGGGATGGATTTTGGTTGGAAAAGAGAAAAAGGAGCGAGGCTTAATTATTAGCCTTGGCATATCGGTTATTGTCATTCTTCTTCAAGGAATACTGGAAGGCATGCGTTGGCAGCTCATTCCTGCTTACGCCCTGGCTGTTGTACCTCTTTATATCCTTGTGCGAGCTAGACTCCCATGGTCTACACTGCCAAAAAACTCTAAATCAAGCGTAATGAAAAGGATCATTGGAATGGCGGCAGCTGTCATTTATGCTTTTGTAGCTGTAGCGCTGCCAATGCTACTGCCGGTTTTTACTTTTTCCGAGCCAACAGGAGTTTATAAGGTAGGAACCACATCTTACGAGTGGACAGACGCAACAAGAGAGGAAACGTTTACTCCAAAAGATGGTGATAAGCGTAAACTTAAGATACAAATTTGGTACCCTGCTAATAAGGATTCAAAGGGAGAAATAAGCCCATACGTACAAGACGGGGTATTATTGGCGGAAGGTTATCACCGACTTTTAGGTATGCCAAAGCAGTTATTTAACAGTATACGCTATGTAAAAACGCATTCACTTGAGAATGTGGACATCTCAGATCAGGAAGCAGCTTACCCCGTCTTGATTTTTTCACATGGCTTTAATGGTCATAAAAATCAAAATACATTCCAAATCGAGGAAATTGCCAGTCACGGCTATATTGTCGTAGGTATTGACCATACCTATAACAGTACGGTTTCCCAATTTTCCGACGGTACGGTTGCTTACTTTACTCCAGGTCAGGATGAGACGGTCGAGATGATGGATCAAACCAATAAAATATGGGTAGAGGACGCCAAATTTGTTTTAGATCAGGTGGAAGAACTGGCTGCTCATGATCCAGATCTTCGTTTTACAGGCCGAATGGATTTGCAGCGTATCGGAATGTTTGGACATTCCTTTGGCGGGGCAACAAGTACACAAATGTTAATGTCCGATCCTCGAATCAAGGCAGCTTTGAATATGGATGGTGTGCTTTATGGAAAGCTGCGAGTGCCTGAGGGGGGCTTTAATAAACCGTTTCTTATGATGAGTGCGGATCAATCCAGATATTTTGAGCAATATATTCAAGATCCTGCACTCACTGCCTCTTTGACAGATTTGTTCAAACGATATGATCATATTACAGATGGCGGAAATTACTGGCTAACACTGCGTAATATGTCGCATATGGGCTTTTCCGATCTGTATCTGACCTCGCCATTATTTGAATGGATGGGAGGTACAAGCTTGAACAAATCATATCCGATTATCAATGCATACACGCTGGATTTCTTTAATCACTTTTTGAAGCAGGAGCCATTGAAGCTGCTTGATCAAAATATAGGCGAGCATACGCTGTTTACGTTAGAAAAAGGCGAGAAATAAGCTGAAAAGCTGGAAGTAAAAAGCCAGTCATTCTAAACTGCAACCGAGCTGTCAGAAGTTGTTCTGACCAATGGTTTTCAGTTGACGGTGACTGACTTCTCTATGGTTTCTTACAGGTTAATCTGCTGAAGCTTCCATCTCAAGCCCCGAAATAATAAGTTGTCTCTTTGGGACAATTGTTCAAATTCTGGACTAAGGTTGGAGCAAAGCATAACAGATCGTTTGAAATTTTTGGTTTCGAGTTTTTCTATATGGACTTCTATCATTTGAAGAATCTCCTGGCTGTTAGACGCCGCATTAGAATGGGAATATAGCTGTATTGCATCGTCAACGACGGCTTGAACATAGCTGCTATGAGGTTCGTAGTTGTTTCTCAAGGCAGTACTTAATCGTTTCTGAATGCTCTGCATGAGCCGGACCCATTCCTTAGTCTCGTAAATTGGATGCTGAGCGATGTTAACAAACAGAAACTCCACACTTTGGAGATCGGCAATAAATTCAGGGGAGCTAATCAGCTCTTTTAACTCCTTCCATGCCATGAGTTGCTTGGCAGACAAATTTTCCGGATGAAGAATGTACTTGTTGAAGTAATGGAAAAAAGCATCTTGCCATTCTGCTGGAATATCTGACATAAATCCGATTTCTTCTATTTTGGTTAAAACAAATTGCTGTCTGCTTTGTTGATTTTGCTTCTGGATATGAACTAATTCATGAATGTGCGAAAGAAAAGGGGAGGGGGTTGTCTTGGAATCCTTACTGTAATCATTAACTATACTTCTGGCATTATTCAATATCGCAATCATGCCATTCAGTGCTTGAACCTCCGTTTGTAACGTTTCTATTTGCCAATCCAGGGAGGTCTCTATCGATATTTCCCCGGAAAGCAGTTTCTTGATATCATCAATTCCGAATCTTAGTTCACGAAGTGTTTTAACAAGCTGTAGACGCCATATGGTCTCTGTTGTGTAAAAGCGGTACCCGCGGTTATTTACAAAGGATGCTTTTACTAGTTGTATTTCATCATAATAACGAACCGTTTTTACTGTAGAATCTATCATTTGCGCAGTCTCTCCAATGGAGAATAAATCACTGTCTGCTGCTTCTTGTTTTAATGTTTGCATACTAGATAGCTCATTTTGTTTATGCTGCATAAACTTCACCTCTGTCATTGTAGTATATCATCTCCTGTTAGGGGAGACTCAATACGACAACTTTTTGAGCTCTGATAACTGCAAAACTATAATAACTGATTGAGCTTGCTTTCAGGCTCTTCACCATTTTCTACACGTTTTATATTCTTTATAAAAAATTCATATCTTTTTTTATGAAATTTCCGACCATCAGGCATTCCGGCTGTATGAGGAGTAAGTATTACATTAGCCATATTCCGGAGCTCACTGTCCACAGGAAGTGGTTCAGATTCAAACACATCCAGGCATGCGCCTGAAATATCCCCGTTTTTTAATGCATCAATCAAGTCTCTTTCGTTGACAACCCCGCCGCGGGAGGTATTGATAAACAGAGTTGTATTCTTCATTTTCTTGAATACCGCTTTGTTGATCAGCTGTTTGGTTTGCTGATTCAACGGTATATGTACACTGATGATGTCCGATGTGCTTACAAGAGTATCGAAATCCGTCATTGTCACAAAACCGTCCGATTGTACATTCGCATTTCTCGCATAAGCCAGAACATTCATGTCAAAAGCCTTGCAAAATGCAGCTACTTTTTTTCCGATAGCGCCCAAACCGATAATGCCGATTGTTTTGCCTTCTAATTCACTACCTCTATATTCCAAATGATTTTCATCCATCTTGTTTTTCATGAAGGTATCAAGTAACGGTATGTTTTTATAATAAGACAATATCAGCGCCATGACGTGCTCGGCCACTGCCTGTGCATTCACGCCTGCTGCATTGGCTACCCAAATCCCGAGCTCTGTACAGGCAGGGACATCTACATTATCAAATCCTGCGCCTGTCTGTACCAATTTTAATGTTTTGGCGATAGAAAGCAGGCTGTGATTCACTTGAATATGTTCAGGAATGAGCACATGGCATTCTTCAATATGATGCAGAATTTCTTCTCCAGGCGGGACAATGACAACGTTCCATTCTTGCGGAAAATACCTTACAATATTTGATTTTGAGGTCTCGCTAAAATACCCAACAATTAGAATCTTCATTGCTGAACCACCTTTCATAATATCTAGATAAACCATATACTAGTTATAACAGTTTATTGTTGAGGTGAATATCAAATGGATGAAATCGATGAATCAAAACAAATGGTATTACAAATCGGTGGAGCATTGAAAAAGTACAGAAAAGAAAAAAACATAACCTTAGACGACTTATCTGAATTAACAGGCGTAAGCAAACTTACTCTGGGAAATATCGAACGTGGCGAGACAAATCCAACCTTGGGAATGATATGGAAAATTTCAAAAGGCATATCTTTACCGCTATTGGCTTTGTTCCAATCAGAGAACCCTGTTAGTTTGTATCGAGCAGGCGAAGGATTACGGTTTTCTGATGATGAAAAAAATTGGATGATTGAACCGGTCTTTAAAAGCAATGACATTGAAATGTGTCGGGCATACTTACATCCAAATAGCTCGTATTGCCCTGAAGGGCATCACGTAAATACAACTGAAATTGCAACAGTGATGACTGGCTCCATTGAGATACAAGTCGATGGAGAGGTTTACACACTGAATCAATATGATACGATCAGTTTTCGTGCAGATTCTCCTCACTCTTATACCAATCATACCAATAGCCAAACCGTTCTCCATATCTCCTTAAAATATGGTTTCTAAATTTCAAAAATCCGCTTGTTAAATACAACTCTGATTTCCATGACGGAAATTCAGAGTTGTATTTTTTTTCACACATAAAATTTAGTATATTTTAAATTACTTATTGTTTAAATAAGTATATTATAATATACTTTCGTTATTCGCGCGAATGTTATAGCAAAGTTTCATCAGAATGAAGCATATCATACGTAACCATTCAGGAAGGAGAAATGAAGAATGCCGATTAAACAAAAAAACGTACAGTCTTCTATGGCGCTGATCATTCTCGGCATTATAGTTATTGCAGCTAATTTACGTACTCCTTTGACCTCAGTCGGTCCTTTAGTGAGTCTCATAAGGGATGACGTTCATATTTCAAATACATTAGCAGGCCTGATCACAACAGTACCCTTGCTCGCCTTTGCTTTATTGTCGTCCCTAGTACCAAAATTAGGACGAAGATATGGGGTGGAGCGTATCATTTTGATTGCCCTGATTTTTCTGACTGCTGGTATTGTTATACGTTCATTATCTGGCGCAATTCATCTGTTTATCGGGACAGCAGTTCTTGGATTCGCAATTGCTATATGTAATGTATTATTGCCAAGTATAATCAAAAGAGATTTTCCAGATAAAATTGGCTCTATGACAGGTGTTTACTCTATTTCAATGAATTTATGCGGAGCAATCGCATCGGGAATCAGTGTACCCCTGGCCGTGAACGCCGGTCTACAATGGCAGGGAGCATTGGGAATATGGGGGATTCTAAGCTTTGTATCGATCCTCTGTTGGCTGCCCCAAATAAGAAAACAAACAAAGCAAACAGCCACGACGAGTCAAAGGATGGCCAGCTACGATGTGAATGTCTGGAAATCCCCGCTCGCCTGGCAAGTAACCTTGTTTATGGGAATACAGTCCATGATATTCTATGTTTTAATCGCTTGGTTGCCTGAAATTTTAAAGCAGCAGGGGATTGACCCCAACCAATCAGGATGGTTCCTATCCATCATGCAGTTAGCGATGCTTCCATTTACTTTTATTGTTCCTGTTATTGCGGGGCGTATGTCTAATCAACGTTTGTTAGTGGTCATCACAACCATTTTGCTTTTAACGGGAACACTCGGACTTTTATACGGAAACTCCAATATCATTCTGTTATGGATCATCATGCTCGGAATTGGTGGAGGCTTCGCCTTTAGTTTGTCCATGATGTTTTTCGGGTTGCGCACTGAAAATGCGCATCAGGCAGCGGAACTATCTGGCATGGCGCAATCGATCGGATATCTTCTTGCCGCTATGGGTCCAGCCCTTATTGGATATCTGCATGATGCAACAAATAGCTGGAACCTGCCACTTTTCATTTTGCTGGGAGCTTCGGTTCTGCTCTTTTTAGTTGGTATAGGGGCAGCAAGTAGTCGTATTGTAGGTAGCCGGAATCGTAACGAGCTGCCGCGGAAAGGATGATAACGATGTTCGACAAAGTTATGGTGGCCATTGATAAAGCTGAAATAACAAATAAACTCCTTGATGCAACCATTGAAATAGCTCAAAATAAACAATCTCAAATTACCTTGGTTAATGTAAGCCAGGATTATGTGTCGAACGGAATGACATATGTACCTGAGAATTTTTTGGAAGACCTGCTGAACGAAATGGAAAAGGCAAGTTTGGAGCTGTTGCACCAAGCCAAATCTAAACTAAAGTCTGCGGGGATAAATCCGGAAACTGTTCATCTTAAGGGAGATCCTGCATACGAAATATTGAATTATGCAAGGGAAACCCAGCAGCAACTTATTATTATCGGAAGCCGTGGACTAATGGGCGTAAAAGGAATGATGCTTGGAAGTGTCAGCCACAAGGTTTCACAATTATCAAGTTGCCCGGTCCTCATTGTGCATTAACTCCTTAGGAACTACTGAGATATGCGTTGTTACACTGATGAAGCAGCGTTTATCGTATGAATCAAGCAGCGGCATTTCAGGATATTCGTATCCTTCGATGCCGCTGTTTCTAAATCTTTTAGATGCCTGCGATTATAATTCACGGGAGGGGTGATTGAGACGATACAGTTCCGTGCATCTACTATAGCGGCTGGTCGCCGTCATACCGTTGGTCTTAAGTCCGATGGTACTGTAACAGCTGTTGGTGATAATAAATACGGCCAATGTAACGTAAGCGATTGGTGCGATATCGTAGCAGTGGTTGCTGGTAATGTTCACATGGCTACAAACACAGGCAATGCCCATACCGTTGGTCTTAAATCAGATGGTACGGTAATAGCTACAGGTTGGAATAAGCATGACCAATGCAATGTAAGCAAATGGCGGGATATTGTATCCGTTTCTGCAGGTTGGTGCCGTACTGTTGGAGTTAAATCAGATGGCACGGTGGTTGCGGTAGGTCGAAATAATGAAGGTGAATGCAACGTGAGCAGCTGGCATAATATTGTAACGGTCACTGCGGGGGACTGGCATACCGTTGGTCTAAAATTAGACGGTACAGTAACAGCTGTTGGTAACAATAAGTATAACCAATGCAGCGTAAACGACTGGAGCGATATTTTGGCAGTTATGCGGATGTCGATGTCCGCTGATTCATCCAAACATGTATGAGAAGCAACGCTCCTCCGTAGATCAGCATGCCTAATACTCCACCTAAGGTTCCCGGGTAAAAGTTAAGGCTGCAAGCACGAATCACATATCCTAGCGGAATGCCTACTGAAATAAAGAATAGAGCAGAAGCAATCATTTTTCCAATACGCATCCTACACAATAATGATCCAAGTGCCCAAACATTGGCACCCAGTACAATCAGCTCCACTAGCAGAATGCCTATAACGGCTCCATACAGCTGCATATAAGGGAGCGGGATGAGGAAATAATGACAGCATATAGCGAAAAAAATCCCGATGGCGGTAGCCGCAAAGGTTATTTTTTTTGCTCTTTGGCCCAGAGGATGCTGGTCGTTATTTCTCTCACTCCTACTATAAAAGGGATGAGAGATAAGCTTTTGATCAAGCGACCTGCCTCTGTTGAATGAAATAGAAAAAAAGCCAGTTCTTCCGCATACACCGATAAGAAGAGGGTAGAGGCGATGCCCCAGGACCAGGCGAATCGAACGGTCTTTAAACTGAGATTCTGAAATAAAACGTATTGCTGTTCTTTCCAAGCGGATACCAGTTTCATGGTCATGGTGTGTGAGAGGGCAGCCGTTGCCAGTGTCGGCATGTAAGCAATGAGAAGCGCCATACCTGTGAGTACACCAAACATGGCAGTTGCCTTATTGGAAGAATAACCGGCTTGCTGTAATCTGGCGGGAATAATTAAGGCATCAGTTATATCGGAAAGCGGAATCAGCAAACGTGTAAGACAGATGGCTATTGAACTTCGAACAAACCATGACATTTCCCCTTTAGATGGTACAGGCATGGTTTCCTTGTATGTAGAGCTGGCTGTATTTCTAGTGTATAAGACAAGAAGTATTAGAAAAGCAGTAATCCCGCCTAAACTGGTGCCATGCATGCTTAAACCTCCGGCAAACATGGCCCCTTGTGGAAGTAAAAAGATACATAACGCCAGCATAACAGTAACCCTGACAAATTGTTCAGCAATTTCGGAAAACGCAATCGCTTCATATTTTTCAAGACCTTGAAGATACCCTCGAAACAGAGCCAGCAGGGGTACGATGACAAGTGCTGGAGCAAGAGCCCGAAGAAAATAATAGCTGTTTGTATTCCCAAAAACAATGCGTTGAGCATACCAAGAGGAAGTGCTTGAACGCATCGGTCTGTACCCATGTTCGCGTGCCACCCAAAACCTGAGAGGCAAAAATTGGTACAATCCCCGCCTAAATGGTTGTAGTTTGTGTAACTATCGATCACCTATTACGAACACCGTTCTTGACGAACAGTGTTCGTAATGTTATAAATATAACAAATGATAAGCGCACAGATGCTGTCCTGATTCCCATGATCGGAGGTAAAGCAGATTGCTCGAATGTTGAACTTAAGCTGACACAATAAAAGAGAATATACTAAGGAGATGTTTACAAATGGAAACAGTTAATTCAAAAGAACAACGTCGTATCGCAATAATCGGAGGTGGACCCGGAGGATTAACGCTTGCCCTTATTTTACAGAAACATGGAATTCAATCGGTTATCTACGAGCGTGAGCAAGAGGACAAAAGTCATGAACGAGGAGGATCTCTAGATATTCATGAAGACTCCGGGCAGCTAGCGTTGAAAGAAGCTGGTTTATATGAAGCTTTTCAGCAAGCCGCACGGGTTGAGGGTGAAGATTTCAGATTAATGGACAAAACAGGGAAAATTTATATTGATGAAGTGGCCGATGAAGATATGTCGGAAGGACACCATCGACCTGAGATTGACCGTGGTGTGCTTTGTGATTTGCTTTTAAACAAATTAGATCAGTCTAAAATACGATATGGCTATAAACTTGAGAAGCTTGTTTCTTTAGGCGCAGGCAAGACCGAGCTTCATTTTGAGAATGGAAATGTAGAGGTAGCCGACCTTGTCATTGGTGCAGATGGCGCATTTTCACGTGTTCGTCCTCTGCTTACGGATATCGATGTAGAATACTCAGGTCTGACTATGCTGGAGCTTAACGTTACTGCAGACGATCACCCGGATTTAGCAGCGTTCAATTCACGTGGGAAGATGTTTGCACTGGACGATCATAAAGGCATATTAGGGCAATTGAATGGTGACGGACGCATCAAAGTATATGCAAGTTTCAAGGTCGAACGAGACTGGTTAGACCACATTCGGAACGATAAACCGCAGGAAATGAAAGCAACATTGCTTGAGCTTTTTCACGATTGGAATGAATCGCTTCAAAATTATATTCGGTATGCGGAGGATGTTATTTTACCAAGAAGGATTTATATGCTGCCAGTCGGCTTCAGATGGGAACGAAACTCTGGTGTCACGTTGATCGGAGATGCGGCTCACGTCATGTCACCATTTGCCGGAGAAGGTGTGAACCTGGCTATGCTGGATGCATTGGAGCTAGCTCTTGCCCTTGTAAGAAATAAGAATACAGCGGAAGCCATTGAAGAATATGAGGAGAAAATGTTCAAGTATTCCTCAGAAAAAGCAGACGAATCCAATCAAAATCTCATCCTTTGCTTCTCGGATCATGCCGCACCAAACCTGTCTCATTTAATGCAGTCTTATCACGACAAGTATGAGCAGCAGGCATAATGTGATCTTACGCTATGTATTACTATTGTCTTCTGGCATGTTATAAGAAAAGTATGATGAAACCTAAACGTGAAATTGTGAGTCGACGTAACCGACCAGCGAAAGAAGCATTGAGTCATGAACTGATTGTAAAGACCGCCTATGATTTGTTAAAGGAGGAAGGAACCTCTGGCATGAGCATGAGGAAGATCGCCAAGCAGCTGGACACAGGCCCATCTTCACTCTATGTTTACGTTAAAAATTTACAGGAATTAAGCTCGTATGTGCTTGACCTTGGTCTTGGAGAGCTGCACCTGCCTGAGCTTACGGACGATAACTGGAAGGAGCAATTGTCCCAAACGTTATATGGCTATGCCATGTTACTTATTGAACAACCCGGGTTGGCTGAGCTGTCTCTTCGAACGATTCCTATCGGTGATAATGCTTTTCGCCTGAATGAATATTTGCTTGCCGTATTGCAAAAGGGTGGAATTTTTTCTGCCTCCGCGGCTTGGGGAACAGATCTTTTGCTTCTGTATGTTTCTTCTGTTGCTTTGGAGAAGGCTGCCAGATCAAGCGAGCAAATGGAAAACACCCAGAATTACTATAATGAAGCAGATCCGGTTCGTTTTCCACTGATGAATAGTCTTAAAAAAGAATTTTTCTCGGGGGATATTGACTCTAAGGAAAGATTCTTCTGGGGAATTGAAGTGATATTACAAGGAATTCTGCAGATGCAGCAGAGAGGCAGCAGTTAAAAATCCAAAAATGGCAGATGTCAAACAGAGGGGTGCATTAACATTAATTTTCATGTAAATGAAGCTATTGAAATTCTGGAGCGCACGCCGCAAACTCTGGAGCGTTTCTTATCTGGTCTGTCGGAAGCATGGCTGCAATGTAATGAAGGTGAAGGAACCTGGAATGCACACGAAGTGATTGAACATTTCATTGAAGCGGAGAAGCATAACTGGATTCCGCGAGTGGAATCCATCGTGTTGGAGGGTGAACCTCATCAGTTCCCTGCCTTTGACCGTTTCTCCCACTTGAAGCAGATACCTGAACGAAGCGTTGAAGAAGCACTACAGGAGTTCAGTAGCATCAGAATGAAAAATATCTCCACACTCAAGGATATCATTTATTCTAATCCTGATCTGGAGAAGACTGGCTTGCATCCGGAATTCGGCAGCGTGAAGTTGAGGGAGCTGCTCTCTGCGTGGGTCGTTCATGATTTTACACATATTACGCAAATTGTTAGGGTCATGGCGGAGAGATACAGGACGGATGTTGGACCTTGGAGTGCATATTTAGGCATTTTGAACAGAAGAAGTTGATTTCTTCAGTTCAGGTTAGACCGTGAGGCAGAGACTAGAATTAATATAGAGAATTTTGTTGAGGAATGAACATACGAGGAATGAACATACTTCGATTAAAGTCGCTAACTTAGCGACTTTTTTTATTTTTCGTTATCACAACATCACTTTCCTCAAAAGATAAAGGAGAAAGCTCATTATATTCATGAGTTTTCTTTTGCTGTAATTCAAAAATTGGTATGCAAAAAAATGCATAGAGTGGTACTTAAAACATTCAAAATGTTCATGTTAGCATAAATCTAACAGCATGCTGTACAACTGCACATTAATCATAGCTATGATGATCCAACAGCAGCAATCGTTTGAAGTTGGAATGAAAGGGGAGCATATGAATGCAGCAAATCCCGCAACGAACAACATAGGCAAGCTGCCTTACGTTCTTGCGATATCATTTATTCTATTGATGGTTAGTTTATCCGTATGGTTACAACATGCAGAGATTATTTTACCAGAGGTTGCAGCGATGGCTATAGCCATGTGGGTATACAGAGAACCAGGGTGGATCAGACGTCCTTCCGTCATTTTCATTGCACCGACGGTGACAGCTGCGATCGGTCTGACCATGAATCAGTTCCAAATCATTTATCCGATAAAGGTAATGCTTACCCTATTTATAATGATGTTATTTCTGAGTTTAATACGCTCTAACCTCGCTCCCGCCATTGCTACAGGTCTATTACCACTCGCCATTCATACACAGGATTGGTCATTTGTATCGATCGTCTTTGCATTCACATTGACCTTAATGGCCGGAGTTGTCGTGTTTCAGCTTCATAAAAATCTCGCAGCAAAGTCGATAATCCAATACAAATACATGGTGATCTTCCTGGCTATCTCACTATGCTGGCTCAGTGTTTGCTGGTTACTGGGTTATGAACACATGGCAGTGATTCCACCTATTTTTGTTGTCGTTTACGAATCGCTCCAAAAGCCGATCTACACAGCAAAAATGGCGTTTAAGCAAGGATTTACGCTAACGATATCTGCTGCTGTTGGCACTCTCATTTTTATACAGGTGGATTCGCAGGTGCTGGCTGCATTCATCGATATGATTTTAGTCGTCGTGATATCACGTCTTTTTCATGCCCGAATTCCTGCCTTGTACGCTATACCGCTACTGACCTTTGTATTTCCCGAAGAAAAAGTGTGGAGTTTACCTCTTGTCACACTTTTTGCAAGTTTGTTTATGTTCAGCTTTATATTGTTATACAAATACGGGGAAAGAGGACTTTGTACCGTAGACATAAGCCGGAACAAAATGAGGGCTGCGACCAGAAATCTGTGTCGTCAATTTAAATCATAAATAACTCGGGTGCATTGGCAGAAAGCAAAATTTGGAGGATAAACGTATGATATTTGGCTTGATTGCAGCACTTTGTTTTGGTCTATCGGACTTTATGGTTACCCAGGCCACCAGAAAGGTGCAAACGTTGCCTGCCTTGCTCGGGATTCAGCTTGTTGCTTCACTTTTGCTGGGAGGCTATGTACTTACGCAATCACCTCATATTGACCAAAACGCTATGGTTTGGATTGGAATAGCCGGCATCTCTGTAGTCAACTTTGCAGGCACGTTATTGTTATATCGAGCTTTTGAAAAGGGGACCTTATCCATCGTTTCACCGATCGGCTCGGGATTTGCAGTGGTGACTGCTATTCTCGCTTTTATAGGCGGTGAGCGGTTGCCGATCAATTCGATTATCGGTGTCCTGCTGCTGGTTACTGGTGTGTTGACGGTTACGAGATTAAGCAAAAGCATCGGACAACAAGTGACATTATCGGGCATACCCGAGGCCATTATCGCCTCAATCTGCATCGGTTTTTATTTTTGGGCGATCGGATACATTACTCCTCATCTGGGTGTAATGCTTCCTGTACTCGTCACACGCATCATACAGTTTTTTTGTGCGTTTATACTTCTACGGGTTAAAAAAATTAAACTCCCGCGCATAAACCTGTCTACCAGTTTGATTCTCATTGTAGCTGCACTGCTGGATACAGGAGCTTTACTCTCTTTTAATATGGGACAAACCGTTGATTATACCACAAGCACCACGGCCCTTACTTCTTTATATAGTGTCGTTACCATACTTATGGCTGGCTGGATTTTAAAAGAAAAGCTGACGAAGAGTCAATGGACGGGCATTGCCATTATTCTTCTCGGGGTCATTATCGTAAGCATCTAGAAAGGATTATAGGATGAACAGAGTATACACCGTCTATTCATTAATTACCGATGCGAATGATTCACATCTATTAATGGTTCAAAATACAGGCTCAGAGACGTGACCTGATGAGATCAGACAAATAGCCTGGATTCGTCTTGAAGAAGCGGATGCACTGATGCCATTTTACGAGGAAAGCCTGCAAGAGATCGTCCGAAAAAATGTGCAGGTATCCTATTACGATGAAGGGATCATCTGATTGTACAATGAAACGAATTTTAGATAAGGAAGGGCAGAGGCCCTTCCTTTTTGCTTGCAACGTTTAGATCGTCTGAACTGTAATAACGGCTTGCAGTATTATATAAATCGCGCAAGAGCTTGAATTCCTTCGGAAATCTGAGCCTCGTTCACATTGCCAAACCCCATGATAAGGCTATCATTGTACTGATCCTTGCGAATCGTGTATCGCTCGGCCGGGTAGATTTTGATACGATGCTCCTCAAGCTCCAGTGCAGTCAAAAGATCGGCGTTTCGTCCTGGCCAAGTTGCGATCAGATGCAAACCCGCAGCATCACCCGATATTTGAACCTTCTCTCCGAACGTATCCTTCAACGCATGAATCAGATGAGTTCTTCGTTTATGATAGATTCGTTTCATTCGCAAAATATGACGTTTCAAATGCCCTTCGTTCATAAATCGGGCCAATGTTAATTGTGATAAAGCAGGACACTGCATATCGGTCGTACGTTTGAGCTGCACGATCGATTTCACCAGCTCTTTCGGGGCTACAATATAACCGAGCCTTAGTGCAGGGAACATGTTTTTACTAAACGTTCCTACGTAGATTACCCGCTCAGCATCCAGCTCTCGCAGGGCATGAACAGGCATTCCCCCATAACGGAACTCGCTGTCATAATCATCCTCTATAATGTAGGCACCTGTGCTTCGAGCATAGTCAAGTAATTGGAGGCGCCTGCTGATCGACAGAATGCTCCCAAACGGAAATTGATGAGAAGGTGTTACAAAGATGCATTTGGGCTTTACATCGGTTGGCAGCCGCTCTACACATAAACCATCGGCATCGACGGGCACAGGGATAATCCGGGCGTTCGTTTCAGCGAAAAGATTATGAATGAATGTTGCCGTCGGGTCTTCCATGGCAATCGTTTCACCAGGCGTTAATAAAAGCTTGCCAAGTATCGAAAAAGCCTGAGTTGCGCCAGCCGTAATAATAATTTGCGATGGCTGACAGTGAAGGCCTTTGATATGGAGAAGATGTTCACAAATGGCATGTCGAAGCTCAATATCGCCAGCCATATCCTCCGGGTATCCAAGCATAGAAGGAGGAAGATCATGATACACATCCAGTGCAACTCTTTTCCACTTCTGTAGGGGTACATGCTCGAGAGCAGGAAAGCTGGGACGAAAATCAATACAGGATACATGATTCTCGCAGACTGGGGAGACACTTTCATGCCTGTCAACAAGTTCCTCAGATTGTACATGCAGCGGTCTGCTTGCACCTATATCTCTTACAAAGGTTCCCGAGCCTTGTTTACCTTCCCAAAATCCTTCAGCTGTTAACTGCTCATACACCTCCACAATAAGGGCGCGTGAGACCCCAAGTTCTTTAGCAAGCTCCCGGGTGGAGGGAAGAGAGGTTCCTGCCCTGTAGCTGCCTTGCATAATTCGGTCTCTGATCCACGAGTATACCTGTCTGGTTTTCGTTTCATTCCGTCCGGATTGCATGAGAGATCTCCTTTTATTATAAAGTGGTATGGTCAAAATGCATCAAAAATGGATCTAATGATGACCAATATATCATGATATTATAAGTCATGCCAAATTCCATTCCTATAGAAAGAAGCGAATCGTATGAGAAACCGTAGAACTAACCGGCTTAGAGCACCAACGATGAGCGCAGCAGCTGAGAGTATATCTCCCATACCAATCATATCAAATGACAAAGAGTACGAATTGAATCGTTGGCTATGCGTTACCGCACTGTTTATGGCATCACTAAACCTGAGACCCATTGTTTCATCTATTGCACCTGTCTTGGGAAGCATTCAACATGATCTCGGCCTAAGCGGGGCTGTATCCAGCTTGCTCGTTTCAATTCCGGTGTTATGTATGGGAATACTTGCTCCGTTCTCTGTAAAATTGAGTGAAAAACTGGGGATTGAACAGGTCATCACCTTCTCCCTGACGCTGATCGGAGGCAGTACACTTTTACGCCTGTTTATCCATTCCGCTTCATTGTTATTCTTCACTACATTGTTATCCGGTATAGGTGTTGCTATGATGGGACCTTTGTTATCCGGCTTTATTAAAAAGCATATGGCTGACAGGGCACCCTCCATGATTGCAATCTATTCTATGGCTCTAGCATTGGGTGCGGCACTTGGTTCGAGCCTTACTTCACCCTTGCATTGGAGGTTTCATTCGTGGCAAATGTCATTATCGTTCTGGGTGATACCTGCCATTCTCGCTTTGCCGCTATGGTTTAATGTACTGAAGCGACGGCCTACTAGCTCTAAACTGAACTCAACCGTTTCATACAGAAAATCGTTAGAACTACCTTGGCAAAAGGGAAAAGCATGGATTCTGGCTATGCATTTCGGAATGTTATCCCTTGTATTTTATTCCCTTTTAGGTTGGCTTCCCTTAATCCTTATTGGAGCAGGTGCATCCAAACTTCACGCCGGGCTTATGGTTACCTTGTTCGCATTGATACAAATTCCGAGTGGTACCGTTGTGCAGCAGCTTCTTAAAAGGCATGCTTCAAGACGAAACTGGCTCATCGTATCCTCCATGATGCAAGCTGCTGGTCTGTTGCTTATTTTCTTTTCCACTTATTTATGGCTTGCTGTGTTCATTTGTGGTTTGGGATCGGGGATGCTGTTTGCACTGCTCAACTTGCTTCCGGTTGAACTGACTACTTCGCCTGAAGAGGCGGCCTCATGGGCGGCTATGACGCAGTGCATAGGCTTTCTGATTGGAGCGTCCGGGCCATTCTTGACTGGTTATTTGCATGATCGTATGGGTCATTTTAATGCAGGAGTATTGGCAATGGTATTCATCTCTATAGCGATGGGAATCCTTTCCCTAACGATGATGTCTAAAGAAGATTCATTGATTTTATCAAAATAAAGGTTAAGAAATGTCAAAATAATAGAACGCAAAAAAAGAATCTGGAGGTCTATTTTTATGAAAATTTTCGTAGCTGGTGCAAGTGGTGTTATCGGAAGATTGTTGCTGCCGCAACTCGTACAGGCTGGTCACGATGTCTTTGGCATGACACGGAAAGAAGAGCAAAGAGGGGCTATTGAACAAACAGGAGCCAAAGCCATTGTTGCAGATGTGTTCGATCGTGAGCAAATGGTGAATATTCTAACAGAAGTTAAACCTGATGTTGTAATTCATCAATTAACCTCATTAAGTCAAGGCAGCTCGGCAGAAAATGCGCGCATTCGCATTGAAGGAACCCGAAATCTGGTAGATGCAGCAAAACAGGTGAAAGTTCAAAAAATCATCGCACAGAGTATCTCATGGGCATATGAACCTGGTCCAACTCCTGCGGCAGAAGAAACAGCATTGGACAGTTTTGCTCCTATGCCTAGAAATACAACCATTAACGGTGTTGTGGCCCTGGAGGAAGCTGTAAAAGAAATTCCTGCGTATGTTATTTTACGATATGGTACCTTATATGGACCTGCAACCTGGTATGATAAAAATGGGGATACAGCAAAAAAGGTCATGAACCAAGAAATGAAGGCAACGGATGGGGTATCTTCTTTTGTTCATGTCGAAGATGCTGCGAATGCTGCTTTGCTGGCGCTGGATTGGCCAACGGGTACGTATAACATTGTGGATGATGAACCGGCCAAAGGGATAGAATGGCTCCCTGTATACGCTCAAGCCTTGGGTGCACCAGTACCAGACATTCAATCGGGAGCAGCCCCGTGGGAGAGAGGGGCTTCGAATCATAAAGCCAAAAACGAACGTGGATGGATTCTTCAATATCCTACTTGGAGATCGGGTTTTTCCAAGTCATTACAATAGAAATACCGTCGTGAATAGCGACGCCCTGAATCCTAATCCGAATAAACATATTACAAAAAACCAGCTAATGTTTGTCAAGCCTTATTGTCTTGGCTGGACTACAAGAAACTGATATAATTTTCTCTGTACCCCAAATAACCTCCATTGGCGTGGAGGTTATTTGGATAATTATGGGTATTAATGTGTATAGGGCTCGCCCTTTTTCAAGATGGCGTATACGTGATGGAGAAGCT